>JBDSZM010000230.1:0-9052 GCA_039925165.1 Burkholderiaceae bacterium | reverse complement strand
CGACCCGTGGCTGGTGGAGCACAAGCCCGAGATCTACTGGAACATGCTGCAGACCGCCGAGCAGGTCGCCAAGCGCTACGGCATCGACCGCGAGCGGATGGACCGCTATGGCGCGGCCAGCCAGCAGAAGGCCGCCGCGGCGCGCGACGCCGGCCGCTTCGACGCCGAGATCGCGCCCATCACCGTCACCGCCGGCGTGGCCGACGCGGTGCTCGGCCTGCGCAGCAAGGAAGTGACCATCAGCGCCGACGAGGGCATCCGCCCGGGCACGACCTACGAGGGCATCTGCGGCATCAAGCCCGCCATTCCCGGCGGCGTGATCTCGGCCGGCAATGCCAGCCAGTTCAGCGACGGCGGCGGCGCCTGCGTCGTGATGGACGAGGGCCTGGCCGAGCGCCGCGGCCTGAAGCCGCTGGGCCGCTTCCTCGGCTTCGCGGTCGCGGGCTGCGAGCCCGACGAGATGGGCATCGGGCCGGTGTACGCCGTGCCCAAGGTGCTGAAGCGGCTCGGCCTCACGGTCGCCGACATCGACCTGTGGGAGCTGAACGAGGCCTTCGCGGTGCAGGTGCTGTACTGCGCCGACACGCTCGGCATCCCGATGGACCGGTTGAACGTCAACGGTGGCGCGATCGCGGTCGGCCACCCCTACGGCGTGAGCGGCCAGCGCCTGACCGGCCATGCCCTCATCGAAGGCAAGCGGCGCGGTGCCAAGCGGGTGGTGGTCACCATGTGCATCGGTGGCGGCATGGGCGCGGCGGGGGTCTTCGAGGTGCTGTGAGAGCGCCCTCGTGATGGACGCGCTGCGCACGTCAGACGAGCGGTTCGCGAACCTGCCGGGCTGGGGGTTCGCGCCGCGCTACGTTGGTGACCTCGCCGGCGCGGACGGCCTGCGCATGCACCACGTCGACGAGGGCGATGCGGGCGCACCGGCGACGGCCCTGTGCCTGCACGGCAACCCGACCTGGAGCTATCTGTACCGGCACATGCTGCCGGTCTTCCGGGCGGCCGGGCTGCGCGTCGTCGCGCCCGACCTGATCGGCTTCGGCCGCTCCGACAAGCCGGTCGATCCGGCGTGGCACACCTTCGAGCGCCATCGCGACCTGCTGCTCGCGTTCGTCGAGCGGCTCGACCTGCGCAACGTGATGCTGGTCGTGCAGGACTGGGGCGGTCTGCTCGGCCTGACGCTGCCGATGGCGCTGCCCGAGCGCTATACGCGGCTGCTGGTGATGAACACGGGCCTGGGCACCGGCCAGGTGACCGAAGGCTTTCGCCAGTGGCGCGCGTATTCCAACGGCCAGGCCGATCTGCCGGTCGGACGGCTCATCCAGCGCGGCAAGCCCGACATGAGCGCGGCCGAAGTCGCCGCCTACGACGCGCCGTTTCCCGATGCACGTCACAAGGCCGCGCTGAAGGCCTTTCCGAACCTCGTGCCCGACGGCGCCGATGCGCCGGGCGCGGCGCTGAGCCGCGAGGCCGGCGCGTTCTGGCGCGAGCGCTGGACCGGTGCGAGCTTCATGGCGATCGGCATGCAGGACCCGGTGCTCGGCGAGATGCCGATGCGCGCGCTGCAGAAGACGATCCGCGGCTGCCCGGCGCCGATGGAAGTCGCCGAAGGAGGCCACTTCGTGCCGGAGTGGGGCGCACCGATCGCGCGCGCCGCGCTCGCGGCGTTCGGACTGGGGTCAGCAACGGACCCAGGCAAGGCATGAGCTACCGCGCCAGCATCGATTTCCTGCTCCACGACTGGCTCGACGTGGGCGCGCTGAGCGCGCGTGAGCGCTACGCCGACCACGCGCGCGAGACCTTCGATTCGGTGCTCGACACCTGCGAGAAGATCGCGCGCGAGAAGTTCGCGCCGTTCAACCGCCTGGCCGACACCGAGGAGCCGTGGTTCGACGGCGAACGCGTGCACCTGCCCGAGGCCAGCCACGCCGCGGCGCGCGCCTATGCCGAGTCGGGCATGCTCGCCGCGGCGCAGGACTATGCGATCGGCGGCATGCAGTTGCCTTGCGTCGTCGAGATGGCGGCCAACAGCTTCTTCTCGCGCGCCGGCATCGGCATCGGCGGCGGCGGGATGCTGACCAGTGGCAACGCCAACCTGCTGATGGCGCACGGCACGCCGATGCAGCAGGCAGTCTTCGCGCGCAACGAATTCGCCGGCCGCTTCTCCGGGACCATGTGCCTGTCCGAGCCGCAGGCCGGCTCCAGCCTGTCCGACATCGTGACCCGCGCCGAGCCCGACGGCGCTGGTTTCGAGAGCGACCCGCTCGGCCCGCGCTACCGGCTGCGCGGCAACAAGATGTGGATCAGCAACGGCGAACATGAGCTGTCCGAGAACATCGTGCACCTGGTGCTGGCCAAGATCCCCGGTCCCGACGGCAAGCTGGTGGCCGGCGCGCGCGGCATCTCCCTCTTCATCGTGCCGAAGAAGCTGGTCGATGCCGACGGGCAACTGACCGGGGAGCGCAACGACGTCGCGCTGGCGGGCCTGAACCACAAGCTCGGCTACCGCGGCATTCCCAATACGCTGCTCAACTTCGGCGAGGGCCGCTACAAGGTGCGAGGCGAGGGCGGCGGCGGTTGGGACGGTGCGGGTGCCGGCGCGATCGGCTACCGCGTCGGCGCGCCCGGGGAGGGCCTGCGCTGCATGTTCCACATGATGAACGAGGCCCGCATCGCGGTCGGCCTGGGCGCCACCATGCTCGGCCAGGCCGGCTACGAGGCGAGCCTCGACTACGCGAAAAACCGCCCGCAGGGCCGACCGGTCGGCGTCGGCGGCAAGGACGCCACGCAGCCGCAGGTGCGCATCATCGAACATGCCGACGTGCGGCGCATGCTGCTGGCGCAGAAGAGCTACTGCGAGGGCGCGCTCGCGCTCGAGCTGTATTGCGCGCGGCTGGTCGACGAGGCCCACACCGGCGCGCCCGAGGCCGCCGCCGAGGCCGCGCTGCTGCTCGAGATGCTGACGCCGATCGCCAAGAGCTGGCCGAGCGAGTGGTGCCTCGAGGCCAACAGCCTCGCGATCCAGGTGCTCGGCGGCTACGGCTACACGCGCGACTTCCCGGTCGAACAGTACTGGCGCGACAACCGCCTGAACATGATCCACGAGGGCACGCACGGCATCCAGGCGCTCGACCTGCTGGGCCGCAAGGTCGTGATGCAGGAGGGCCGTGGCCTCGCGCTGCTCGGCCAGCGGGTGCAGGCGACGGCCGACCGCGCCGCCACCGAGGCAGATCTGGCGACTCATGCGCAGGCGCTGGTCGTGGCCTGGGAGGACGTCGTCGCTGCCACGCACGAGGCGTGGTCCACCGCGGATCCGCAGGCGGCGCTCGCCAACGCCACGCCGTATCTGCAGGCGTTCGGCCACGCCGTGCTGGCCTGGATCTGGCTCGACGTGGCGTGTTGCGCGCTGCGCAGCGGCGTCGCCAGGTCCGATCCGCTGCGCCTGGGCAAGCGCGCCGCCTGTCGCTATTTCTTCCACTACGAACTGCCGCGCATCGGTGCCTGGCTGGCACCGGTGCGCCGCCGCGACCCGACTTGCCGGCAGGTGGACGAGGCCTGGTTCTGAGATGCAGCGCGCCCGTCTTTCCGATGCGCGATCGATCGAAGGGGCGGCGCCGCGCGTCGGCGCCGCGCCTGCAGGGCCTTGACATGCGACGCACCGACCGCATCGAGCGCTGGATCTGGGTCCTGATCTATGGCGGCCTGTTCGCGATTGGCCTGGGCGTCTCGGTGCGCGCCAGCGTCGACGGCTTGCCCTGGCTGCTGATCGGCGGCGGCGCCGCGGCCCTGCTGGCCGGTGCGTTGCTGCTGTGGCTGCGTTCCCGCATGCGCGACGACGCGTGATACTCCGACTCCCACCACCACAAACGACGCCATGAGCACATCGGTCCAGCAACTGTTCGACCTGCAGGGCAAGACCGCCCTCGTCAGCGGCGGATCGCGCGGCCTCGGGCTGCAGATCGCGCAGGCGCTGGGCGAGGCCGGGGCCAAGATCATGCTCACCTCGCGCAAGGCGGCCGACCTGGAAGAGGCGGCGGCCAGCCTGCAGGCGCTGGGCATCGACACCCGCTGGATCGCCGCCGACGCGAGCGTGCCCGACGAATGCGTGCGCGTCGCCGACGAGACGCTGCAGCGCATGGGCCACGTCGACATCCTGGTCAACAACGCCGGCGCCGCCTGGGGTGCGCCGGCCGAGGACCACGCCCTGGCGGCCTGGGACAAGGTGATGAACCTCAACATCCGCAGCATCTTCGTGATGTGCCAGGCGATCGGAAAGCGCTCGATGATTCCGCGCCGCAGCGGTCGCATCATCAACATCGCGTCGATCGCCGGCCTGGCCGGCAATGGCCCGGACATGACCACCATCGCCTACAACACCAGCAAGGCGGCGGTCATCAACTTCACCCGCGCGCTGGCCGGCGAGTGGGGCCGCCACGGCATCAACGTCAACGCGCTGGCGCCAGGCTTCTTCCCGAGCCGCATGACGCAGGCCACGTTGTCGCACTTCGGCGCCGACAACATGGCCAAGCTGGCGCCGCTGGGGCGCCTGGGCGACGACGACGACCTGAAAGGCGCGGCACTGCTGTTCGCCAGCGCCGCCGGCAAGCACATCACCGGCCAGACGCTGGCGGTCGATGGTGGCGTGTCGGCCATCATCGGCGCGGCCTGACGGGCAGCGAATCGCGATGGCCTTTCCGACCCACATTCCGTTCGTCGAGCACCTCGGCTTCGAGTTCGTGCAGTTCGACGCCGGCTCGGCCGAGATCGCGATCGAACTGAGCGACGCGCTCACCAACACCTGGGGCGTCGCGCACGGCGGCGTCACCATGACGCTGCTCGACATCGTGATGGCGCATGCCGCGCGCAGCCCGAACCAGGAGGGCTACGACGCGACCAAGGGCATCGTCACGATCGAGATGAAGACCAGCTTCATGCGCCCCGGCACCGGCCGGCTGGTCGGACGCGGCCGGGTGCTGCACCGCACCGGCTCGACGGCATTCTGCGAAGGCTCGGTGTTCGACGCCAAGGACGCGCTGGTCGCGCATGCGACCGGCACCTTCAAGTTTTTGAAGGGCCTGCCGGTCGACGGCAAGCTCGTCCAGCGCCTGAACGCGAGCGACTGATCCCAACGTTCCAAGGACCTGCCATGACCCTCACCAATCGACAAATCCAGCTCGTTTCGCGCCCCAAGGGCGAGGCGATGGCCGACAACTTCCGCCTGGTCGAGGCGCCGCTGCCGGCCCTGGCCGAGGGCCAGGTGCTGGTGCGCCACCACTACCTGTCGCTCGACCCCTACATGCGCGGCCGCATGAACGACGCCAAGAGTTATGCCAAGCCGCAGAACCTGAACGAGGTGATGGGCGGCGGCACGGTCGGCGAGGTGGTCGAGTCGAAGCACCCGGGCTATGCCCAGGGCGACAAGGTGGTCGGCATGGGCGGCTGGCAGGAATACGGCGTGGTCGATGCCGGCGTGCCCGGCATGCTGCGCAAGGTCGACACCTCGCGCATCCCGCTGTCGGCCTACCTCGGATCGGTCGGTATGCCGGGCGTCACCGCCTGGTACGGGCTGATGCAGATCTGCAAGCCGGAGACTGGCAAGACGATGGTCGTGAGCGCCGCCAGCGGCGCGGTCGGCAGCGTGGTCGGGCAGCTCGCCAAGGCGAAGGGATGTCGCGCGGTCGGCATCGCCGGCGGCCCCGACAAGTGCCGCTACGTGACCGACGAACTCGGCTTCGACGCCTGCGTCGACTACAAGGCGCACACCGATTCCAAGTCGCTCTACCAGGCGCTGAAGCAAGCCACGCCGGACGGCGTCGACGGCTACTTCGAGAACGTCGGCGGCGCGGTGCTCGATGCCGTGCTGGCGCGCATGAACGCGTTCGGCCGGATCGCCATGTGCGGGATGATCAGCGGCTACAACGGCGCGCCGATCCCGCTTGCCCAGCCCTCGCTGATCCTGCAGGGGCGCCTGACGGTCGAGGGTTTCATCGTCAGCGAGCACATGGAATTCTGGCCGCCGGCGCTGACCGAACTCGGCGGCATGGTGGCCTCCGGCAAGCTCAAGTTCCGCGAGAGCGTGGCCCAGGGGCTCGACGCCGCGCCCGAGGCCTTCCTCGGCCTGCTCAAGGGCCGCAACTTCGGCAAGCAGCTCGTCAAGCTCGTCTGAGCCGTTCGGTGCCTGTCAACAGCAGCAGCCACGCGGTCGAGAACCAGAGCACGCCGCTCTCGGGCCACGACCTCTACGGCAGCGACCGGGCGCTCGTCGATGCGCTGCGCTTGCACGCGCCGGCGCTCGATACGGCCGCGCTCGCTGCGCTGGGTGCGCGCTGCGGCAGTGCGGCGATGCAGGAGCATGCGCGGCTGGCGAATCAGCACAAGCCGGTGCTGCACACGCACGACCCTGTCGGCCGGCGCGTCGACGAAGTCGAGTTCCACCCGAGCTATCACGCGCTGCTCGGCGCCGCGCTCGAGGCGGGGTTGCATGCAACGCCGTGGGGAGCGGAGCCATCAAAAGGACAAGGAGCGCACCTCGAGCGCGCCGCGGGCTTCCTGATCTTCCCCCAGCTCGAGCCGTCGGTGCTGTGCCCGGTCTCGATGACGTATGCGGTCGCGCCGGCGCTGCGCGGCAACCCGGCCATCGCCGCCGAGTGGCTGCCCAAGCTCGTCGCGCCGCGCTACGACCCGCGCCTCGTGCCGATCGCCGCCAAGCACGGCGCGACGATGGGCATGGGCATGACCGAAAAGCAGGGCGGCTCCGACGTGCGCGCCAATACGACCCGCGCCGAGTATGTCGAGGACACGCCCTGGGGCCGCTGCTACCGCCTCACCGGCCACAAGTGGTTTTTCTCGGCGCCGATGAGCGATGCGTTCCTGGTGCTTGCGCAAACTGCCGCCGGCCTCGGCTGCTTCTTCCTGCCGCGGGTGCTGCCCGACGGCGGCCGCAACGGCCTCGCGATCCAGCGCCTCAAGGACAAGCTCGGCAACCATGGCAATGCCAGCTCGGAGGTCGAGTTCGATGGCGCGCTCGCCTGGCTGGTCGGCGACGAGGGCCGCGGCGTGGCGCAGATCCTCGAGATGGGCACGTTGACGCGGCTCGATTGCGCTCTCGGCACCGCTGGGCTGATGCGCGCCGCGGTCGCGCTGGCGCTGCACCACTGCGACGAGCGCCATGCCTTCGGCAAGCCGTTGATCGCGCAGCCGCTGATGCGCAACGTGCTCGCCGATCTCGCGCTCGAGAGCGAGGCCGCCACCGCACTCGCGCTGCGCCTCGCGCGCGCGGTCGATCGGCCCGGCGATCCGTTCGAGGTGCTGATGCGCCGGGTGCTGACGCCGGTCGCGAAATTCTGGGTCTGCAAGCGCGGCGCTGCGCTGGCGCAGGAGGCGATGGAGTGCCTCGGCGGCAACGGCTATGTCGAGGCGCAGGGCGAGGGCACGATGGCGCGCATCTACCGCGAGATGCCGCTCAATTCGATCTGGGAAGGCGCGGGCAACATCATGGCGCTCGACCTGCTGCGCGCGCTGCGCAAGCGCGACGGACGCGAAGCCGATGTCGTGCAGGCGCTGGCCGACGAGCTGGCGACGACGCGCGGTGCGAGTCCGCTGCTCGACCGCCATGTCGAAGCCTTGTTGCCGCGCCTCGACGATCCGCTGGCCGACGAAGCCGGCGCGCGTCGCGTGGCGCAGAACATCGCGCTCGCGGTGCAGGCCTCGCTGCTGCGCCGGCACGCCATCGATGCGGTCTTCGATGCCTTCTGCCGCTCGCGCCTCGCCGGTGCCGGTCCTCAGGTCTTCGGTACCTTGCCATCGGGCCTCGATCTCGACGCCATCGTCACGCGCGCGATGCCCGCCTGAAGCGCCCAACCCTGAATAGGCACCGTCATGGCCGACCTCATCCTGCACCACTACCCGACCTCGCCGTTCTCCGAGAAGGTGCGGCTCGTGCTCGGTTTCAAGCGGTTGGCCTGGCGCTCCGTGATCGTGCCGAGCCTGCTGCCCAAGCCGGACGTCGTCGCGCTGACCGGCGGCTACCGGCGCACGCCGTTCCTGCAGATCGGCGCCGATGTTTATTGCGACAGCGCGCTGATGTGCCGCGTGATCGATGCGCTGCATCCTGAGCCGGCGCTGTACCCCGATGCGACTGCCGGCCTCGCCGAGATCGTCGCGCAGTGGGCCGACAGCGCGCTCTTCTGGACCGCGGTGCCGTTCACGCTGCAGCCGGCTGGCGCGGTGCACGTGATGGCCGGCGCGACGCCCGAGTCGATGAAGGCTTTTGCCGCCGACCGCGCCGCGATGAATCCGAACTTCCGCCGGCCCACGCCGGTCGATGCGGGCGCCGCCTTGCGCAGCTACCTCGGCCGGCTCGAAGCGATGCTCGCCGACGGCCGGCCGTTCCTGGTCGGCAGCGTCGCGTCGATCGCCGATTTCTCGGCCGCGCAGTCGATCTTCTTCATGCGCCTGGCCCCCCCGATCGCGGCGCTGCTGAGCGGGTGGCCGAAGGTGAGCGCCTGGCATGTGCGCGTCGAAGCCTTCGGCCAAGGCACCCCGACGCCGATGACTGGCAGCGAGGCGATCGAGGCTGCGGCGCACTCGGGCGGCCACGCGCCGGTTGGGTTCGACGCCGAGCCCGGTTTAGAGGCCGGCGCGGGCGTCAGCGTGACGCCGACCGACTATGCGCACGACCCGGTCGTCGGCAAGCTCGTCGGCCTCTCGACCGACGAGGTGGTGGTCGAGCGCGACGATCCGCGCGCCGGCTGGGTGCGGGTGCACTTCCCGCGCATCGGTTTCCAGATCAAGCCGCAACCCCTGGCGTGAAGGACATCGTTCGATGAAGCACTTGAAGGGCCGCACCGCGGTCATCACCGGCGCAGGCTCGGGCTTCGGCCTGGAGCTGGCCCGCATCGCCGCCCGCGAGGGCATGAACCTGGTGCTGGCCGACGTGCAGCAGGACGCCCTCGACCGCGCCGCCGACGAACTGCAGGGGCAGGGCGCCGCGGTGCTCGCGCAGCGCCTCGACGTTGCGCGCGCCGCAGAGGTCGAGGCGCTCGGCGCT
>JBDSZM010000229.1:0-4324 GCA_039925165.1 Burkholderiaceae bacterium | reverse complement strand
GCACTCGCGAGTGCGGCGCGGCTGTGGGCGCGCTGAACCGCTGCCGCGCCCGGCGCACCGGACCGTCGCCGGGACGCGCGCGCGATCGCGGACCCCGTTGACGGCCGCCGCGCGCGTGCGCACGTCGAGCTTGGCACCCCTGGCGAGTCGCGTTGGCTCAGCCGGTGCGAGGCGCGTCAGGCGGCGCCGAACAGCTGTTCGCGCGCCGCATCGGTGATGGCGGCGATGCAGGGATGCGTGATGCGGCGCTCGACGCTGACGGCGTAGAACTCCTCGACCAGCTCGTCGCTGCGCCCGACCACCCGCACCCCGTACTGCGCGGCCGTCTCGGACTCGAGGACGCTCGGCGTCATGAAGACGCCGCGCCCCTCGCCGCCGAACGCCTTCATCAACGCCGCGTCGTCGAACTCGCCGATGACGCGCGGACGAATGCGCTGGTTCGACAGCCACACCTCGAAGCGCTGGCGCATCGCCGACGCCGCACCCTGCACCAGCATCGGTGCGCCGTCCAGGCACTGCGGAAAACCTCCGCTGAGCGTGCGCTTGAGCGAAGGTGCGGCGAAGAAGCTCATCGCGGTCGATCCGAGCAGATGGTTGTAGGCCTTGACACTCACCTGGCGGCCCATCGGCTCGTCGGCGATGACGAGATCGAGCCGGTGCACCGCCAGCCGCCCGAGCAGCTCCTGGAAGCGGCCCTCGTGGCAGATCAGCCGCACGTGCGCCGACACCGCGAGCGCCGGCTCGAGCAACCGGTAGGCGATGGCCTTGGGCACCGAATCGGCAATGCCGACGTGAAAGTCGACCTCGTCTTCGCCGCGGCGCTTCTGGCCGACCTTGGCCTCGAGTTCGGCGCCGAGCGCGAAGATCTGCTCGGCATACCCGAGCGCCAAGCGCCCCGGATCGGTCAGTTCCAGCCCACGCCCGACTTTGCGGAACAAGGCGACGCCGAGCCGCGCCTCGAGCAGCTTGATCTGCCCCGACAGCGTCTGCGGCGACACGTGCAGCTGCTCGCCGGCACGCACGATGCCGCCCGCCTTGGCAGCCGCCCAGAAATAGTGGAGGTGCTTGAAGTTCATGGATACTTGATGGAGAAATTCGACGGTCGCTTCGATTTTTTCGAAATGAACGCCAAGGAGCCGCGACTTTACGCTCAAGGTCCGACTCCCTACAGTCCGCTTTTTCGACTCGGCCCCGCCCTGCCCGCCATGGAACTCCTGCTCGACCCGAACGTGTGGATCGCGTTCGCCATGCTGACCGCCCTCGAGATCGTGCTCGGGATCGACAACATCATCTTCATCTCGATCCTGGTCGGCCGCCTGCCGCCCGAGCAGCGCGACCGCGCACGGCGTCTCGGCCTCGGTTTCGCGATGGTCTCGCGCATCCTGCTGCTGCTGTCGCTGAGCTGGGTGATGAGCCTCACGGCGGACCTGTTCACGGTCTTCGACCAAGACATCAGCGGGCGCGACTTGGTGCTCCTGCTCGGCGGGCTGTTTCTGCTCTACAAGGCCTCGCACGAGATTTTCCAGCAGGTCGAGGCCCGGGACGAGCATGGTCCGGCCCCGGATGGCAAGGGTTCGGCGGTGTTCTGGGGCGTGATCGGCCAAATCGCGATCATCGACATCGTGTTCTCGCTCGACTCGGTGATCACCGCGGTCGGGATGGTCGACGAGATCGGCGTGATGATCGCGGCCGTCATGGCCTCGGTCGCGGTGATGCTGTTCGCGGCCAAGCCGATCGGCGAGTTCGTCGACCGTCACCCTTCGGTCAAGGTGCTGGCGCTCGCCTTCCTCGTGATGGTGGGCATGGCGCTTACCGCCGAGGCGCTGGACGTCCACATGCCCAAGGGCTACATCTACGCGGCGATGGCGTTCTCGCTGGCGGTCGAGGCGCTGAACATCCGCTCGCGGGCAAAGCGCAAGCTGGCCCGCAGCGCGGCGGCATGACCGCTCGATGCGGTTTTGCTTGCGTCTTCAATCGGAAGTTTCGCATTTACACGCAGTGTCGAACGATCTAGATTGTCTTCGTCACGCGCAGCCGTCCGGTGGGCCGGCGCGCACATAGCCCCAGTTGCCCACGACCAAAGGACAGTCATGAACCTCCAGCAAGTCGCAACCCCCCTCGGCGGCACCGCTGCCCCGTCGCTGTCGACCGGACAGCGCGAGCGCGTGCTGCGCAATACCTACTGGCTGCTCGCGTTGTCGATGATCCCGACCGTGCTGGGCGCCTGGATCGGCGTCAGCACCGGGCTCGCGCGGGCAATGACGCCGGGCATCGGCCTGGTCGTCTTTCTGGTCGGCGCGTTCGGCTTCATGTACGCGATCGAGAAGACCAAGAACAGCGCCGCCGGCGTGCCGATCCTGCTCGGCTTCACGTTCTTCATGGGGCTGATGCTGGCCCGTCTGGTGGGCAGCGTGCTCGGCCTTTCCAACGGCGCCGGGCTGATCATGACGGCGTTCGCCGGCACCGGCGTCATCTTCCTCGGCATGGCAAGCCTGTCGTCCATCATCAAGCGCGACCTGAGTGCGATGGGCAAGTGGCTCTTCATCGGCATGGTGATGCTGCTGGTCGCGGGCATCGCCAACATCTTCCTGCAGTCGAGCGCGCTGATGATCACGCTGTCGGTGATCGCGATCGGCATCTTTTCGGCCTTCATCCTGCACGACCTCAAGCGTGTGCGCGACGGGCAGGAGACCAACTACATCACCGCCACGCTCGGCGTGTACCTGAGCCTGTACAACGTGTTCCAGTCGCTGCTGATGCTGCTGGGCATCTTCGGCGGCAGTCGCGACGAATGAACCCGGTCATGGACGGACCGCTGCCCAAGCCGGACCTGCTCGCCGCCTGGCGCCGCGCCCGCGGCGCCGGCCGGCCGCGACCGGGCGGCTGGCCGATGGCGCTGGGGGTGCTGTGGGTGGTGGCCGGGTTCCTGATCGCGCTGGGGGTCCTGATGCTGGCGCTGGTTGCCGGCGTCACGCTCGGCGGCTACCTCTGGCTGCGCCGGGTCTTCGGAAAGCGGGCGCCGCCGGCCCCGCTCGCGCACCGTCCGCGCAGCGCGTCCCGACCTGTCGCCGCATCGTGGCCGCGCCCGGCGCGTCCGGGACGCCCCGACGAGATCGTCGATATCGAGGCGCGCGAGATCCCCGACCCGCCGCGAGCAACGGGCCGCTGAGCCGGCGCCGGCGGTCGGGTGCCGACAATCGGCCCCGATGCCTCCGCCCACCCACCCTGTCCGCACGGCCTTGCCGGACACCGACAACGCCCTCGACAGCACGCCGTCGGCCATCACGACGCTCAACCCGGGGGTCCCCGCAACCAACGCTCTGCAGGCCCACGCCGGGTCGGTCTCGGTGCGCAGCCTGTGCGAGTTCACCGCCAAGCGCGGCGACCTCGACCGGCGCTTCACGCCCTCGGCCACCGCGCTCGAAGGCCAGGCCGGGCAGGCCGGCGTGGTCGGCCGGCGTGGCGCCGACTACGAAAGCGAGATCGCCCTCGAAGGCCTGCACGAGCGCCTGCGCGTGCGCGGCCGCGCCGACGGCTACGACCCGCGGCGCCAGCGGCTCGAGGAGATCAAGACCATCCGCGGATCGCCCGACGACCTGCCGGCCAACCGCGCCCACCTGCACTGGGCCCAGCTCGAAACCTATGCCGCGCTGTTCTGCCGGGCGCGCGGACTGACCGAACTGCGGCTGGCGTTGGTCTATGTCGACGTCGCGACTCAGGCCGAGACCGTGGTCGAGCGGGTCGCGACCGCGGCCGCGCTCGAGCACGCATTCGCCGCCCGCTGCGGGCAATTCCTTGCCTGGGCCGAGCAGGAGGCGGCGCACCGCTTGGCGCGCGACGCCGCGCTGGGGACGCTGCCCTTCCCGCCCGGCGCCTTCCGTCCCGGCCAGCGCGAGCTGGCCGAAGCGGTCTATCGCGCGGCCACCGGTGCGCGCTGCCTGCTGGCCCAGGCGCCGACCGGCATCGGCAAGACCCTCGGGACGCTGTACCCGATGCTGCGCGCCATGCCCGGGCAGCGGCTCGACAAGATTGCCTGGCTGACCTGCAAGGGGACCGGCCGCGGCACCGCGCTGGACGCGCTGGCACGGCTGCGCGACGCGACCCCCGGGCGGGCGCTGCGGGTGCTGGCGCTGGTCGCGCGCGAGCAGGGCTGCGAGCATCCGGACAAGGCCTGCCACGGCGACGCCTGCCCGCTGGCGCAGGGCTTCTACGACCGCCTCCCGGCGGCGCGCGCGCAGGCGGTCGACGCCGGCTGGATGGACCCGGCCGCACAGCGCACGGTGGCGCTGCGCCACGGCATCTGCCCCTATCACTTCGGCCACGA
>JBDSZM010000228.1:0-2609 GCA_039925165.1 Burkholderiaceae bacterium | reverse complement strand
GTGGCGCCGCCGGCGCCGTCGTGCAGGCGATGGGCGCAGTGCTCGAGCCACTGCATGCGCTCTTCGGCGCCGAGCGTGTCCGGAAAGTTGCGCGCGCGATAGCGGAACAGCAGCTCGTCCAGGCGCGCGTCGACGAAAGCCGGACGCTTGCGCGCGAGCGCCGCGCCGTCGAGCCCGCGCAGCGCTTGCAGGCTGCGCCGGTCCTCGTTGCCCACCATGCCGCCATACAGGTCCTCGTCGACGTCGGTCCGCGCGTCGCCCGGCTCGCGCTCGAACACCGTCGGCCACAGGCCGGCCAGCGCCGGGGCGCTTGCGGCCAGCGCCTGCGCATGCCGGCGCGACCGCTCCATGTCGATGCCCCAGCGCGCCGCCTGGGCGTCGCCCAGGGTGCGCAGGTTGGCGATGACGATCGGCGAGCGGTTGAGGTGGATGGTCTTGATCGGCAGCCGCGCTACCCCCTCGGGCAGCGCCTCGGTGCGGGTGAACATGCGCAGACGGATCGTCGCCGCGTCGAGCGTTGCGAGCTCGGCCGGGTCGTACGCCAGGTCCCACACGATGAGCTCGTTGCGGTGCGTCGGGTGCGGCGCCAGCGGCCACACCACCGCGACGCAGCCGGTCGCCGCACCGTACATGCCGGAGATGTGCAGGAAGGGCTCTCCCTGGCGCTGCGCCTGCTCGATCTGCGCCGCCACCGCCTCCTTGCGCCGCAGCGTCAGGCAGTAGTCCCACAACCGCGGCTGGCGGTCGCGCAGCAGCCGGGCCAGGGCGATGGTGGCGCGCACGTCCGACAGCGCATCGTGCGCCGCTTCGTGCACCAGGCCGTTGGCGCGCGCCAGGTCTTCGAGCTTGAACGAGACCCGGCCGTCCGGATGCATCGGCCACTCGATGCCGTCGGGCCGCAAGGCCCAGGCCACGCGCACCACGTCGAGCAGGTCCCAGCGGCCGCAACCGTTCTGCCATTCGCGCGCATACGGATCGATCAGGCAGCGCCAGAACAGGTGCCGCGTCACCTCGTCGTCGAAGCGGATCGAGTTGTAGCCGACCCCGATGGTGTCGGGCCGCGCCAGCTTGGCCTCGATCGCCGCGGCGAAGGCGTGCTCGGGCAGGCCCTGCGCGAGGCAGGTCTGCGGCAGGATGCCGGTCAGCAGGCAGGCTTCGGGATCGGGCAGGAAGTCGGGTGCCGGCTGGCAGTAGTGCATGACCGGCGCGTCGACCTCGTCGAGCGCGGCATCGGTGCGCACGCCGGCAAACTGCGAGGGCCGGTCGCGCCGCGGCATGCGTCCGAAGGTTTCGTAGTCGTGCCAGAAGAAGGTCGGTTCGCCCATCGGGGCAATCTAACAGGCGCCGGCCCGCGGACCGCGCTTGCCGGCCGGGGTTGGTAGCGGCGCCGCGCGGCCGCCCGCCCGCGCGCGCTGTTGCAGAATGGCCGCCCACCCACCCCGCCCGGTCGCCACGAACTGCGCCTTCGTGCGTGCCCTTGGACACCCCTCGAAGGAGACTCGATGATTCGCACCAAACCCCTGCTGGCCCTGATCGCCTCGGCCGTGCTGCTCGCTGCCTGCGGTGGCAGCGACGACGGCGTCGTATTTACCCAGACGGTCTCTTTCGGCGACAGCCTGAGCGACGTCGGCACCTACAAGGTCGGAACCGTGGCCGCGCTCGGCGGCGGCAAGTTCACGATCAACGGCCCCGCCGGCAAGGTCTGGACCGAGTACCTCGCCGAGGCCGTGGGCACGGCCGCCCCGTGCGCCGCGCGCACCGGCATGCTGCCCAACAACGGCGTGACCGGCGCACCCATTGCCGACATCGCCACCTGCACCAACTACGCGCAGGGCAGCAGCCGCGTGACCTTCGAGGGATCGGGGCCGAACGGCGTCGCGCTGCAGGCCTACGGCGAGCAGAACCTCGGCTTCATGGCCGATTCGCTGAAGAACCAGATGACGCGTCACCTGACCAAGATCGGCGGCGCCTACAGCGGGACCGAACTGGTCACGGTCAATGCCGGCGGCAACGACCTCTTCATGCAGCTCGGCGCCCTCGGCAGCGCGGCCGGCGGGGGTGCTGCCGCTGCGGCGGGGGCAACCATCGCCGGCTGGTCGCCCGCGGTCGTCAGCACAGTCACGGCCGGCGGCGCGGCCGCGGCCAACGCGGCGGCTGGCGCGGCTGTCACCGCCATGGGCACGGCCGGGACCGAACTCGCCGGCTACATCCGCTCCCTGGTGGTTGCCAAGGGCGCGCAATTCGTGGTCGTGCGCAACCTCGGCGACGTCAACCGCACGCCGCTCGGCCTGTCGCTCGATCCGACCACGCGCAGCCTCATCACCAACATGTCGCAGGCCTACAACGCCCAGCTCAAGGCCGGGCTCGACGGCGTGCCGGGGCTGATCCTGATCGACGACTACGCCCAGTCGGCCGCCATCGCGGCCAGCCCGGCGGCGTACGGCTACTCGAACGTCACCGCGGTCGCTTGCGGCAACAACGCCTTCGGCGGCTCGTCGCTGGTGTGCACCACCGCCAACCTGATCGCCGGCGACACCAGCACCTACGCCTTTTCCGACAGCGTGCATCCGACGCCCTACTCGCACGCCAAGGAAGCCGAGCTGGCCCTG
>JBDSZM010000227.1:0-4147 GCA_039925165.1 Burkholderiaceae bacterium | reverse complement strand
CGTCGCCGCCGGGCTGCTGGTCGGCCACCGCGCGCCGCAGGACGCCATGACCGACGTCACGCAGCGCTACATCACCACGCTGTGGACGCTGATCGACGAGATCCTCAACTCGGTGCTGTTCCTGCTCATCGGCCTGGAAGTGCTGGTGCTGAGCTTTGCCCCCGGCACCTTCGTGGTCGCGCTCGCCGCAGTGCCGATCGTCCTGCTGGCACGCCTGCTGGCCGTGACCGCACCGATCGTCGCGCTGCCCTGGAGCCAGCGGCTGTCGATCCGCAACGTGCCCTTCCTCACCTGGGCCGGCGTGCGCGGCGGCATCTCGGTCGCGCTGGCGCTGGCCCTGCCCGAACATCCGGTCAAGCCCATCATCCTGGCCGCCACCTACGCGGTGGTGCTGTTCAGCCTGATCGTGCAGGGATCGACGATCGGGCGGGTCGCCCGCCGGACCTTGAAGATCGGGTAGGGCCTGCCCGCAGGCCGGTCAGCGCTTGCCCTGTCGCTATCCACGGCAAGCACAACCGAGCCAGGCGCCACGCTCGGCCGCTGTGAGCACGAGCGTCCGCGAGCGACGACACGGACGGCGATACTGCCCGCATTTCGCAACATCGGAGAACCCCATGAGCAAGCCGAGCCAGACCGAGATCGACAAACTGCGCACGACCCTGCGCGTCCGCGCCGCGGTCCTGCGCGCCGAGACCGCCGAGGTCGACGACGCGCGCAGCGAGGCCATCGAGGTCGCGCGCGACGCGGTCGAGGACGCCGGCGACGAGGCCGAGATGCGCCGCAACGACGAAGTGCGCGGTGCCGAAGAGCAGCGCGACCTGACCGAGCTGGGCGCGGTCGACGCAGCACTCGCACGGATCGAGGCCGGAACCTACGGCGTGTGCCTCGACTGTGGCGTCGACATCCCGCGCGCGCGCCTGCAGGCCCAGCCCGCCGCCGCACGCTGCATCGCCTGCCAGGAGCGCGCCGAGCAGGCCGCCGCCGGTCCGGGCTGACCCGGCGCGGCGCGCCGCGGCCGATCGATCCCGGTCGTCGCGGCTACAGGCGCGGCAAGGCCTTGCGCGCGATCGCCTTGGCCTGCTCGACCGCCTGTGGACCCTTGCTCAGTGTGACCCGCAGGACGAGGGCGCCCTTCTTGGCGTACAGGTCGGCCATGCCTTCGAAGTCGGGGTTCACGAAGGCGTCGGCACCGAACTCGGGCAGCGCGACCGGACTCTTGCCGCCGTTGCGCTTGCGCCAGGCCGCCAGGTCGCCGTCGTGCAGCGAAACATCGACGAACGAAGGGCCCTTGGACGGCTCGAAGCTGCACGTGATCTCGCCGGACGCGGGATCGGTCGCGCGCGGAGGCGCGCCGAGCGTGCCGACGATCTGGATCATCTCGGCCGCGGTCACGAGCTTGCACGGATCGGGCACCGACCACGCGCCGCCGGCGCACGCCAGCCCCACGCTCAGCAAGGCGGCCCCACGACGCATCCGCCACCCGGCGGACCCTAATTGGAATGTCGGCATCGAACGCTCCTTGGAGGGCCGCGACCGGACAGCGGCACATGACATCGAACGCGGGGACACGCCCCGCAGCGGGCCGGTCCGTCTCATCGGGCCAGCGCCCCGTACACCAGGTCCTGCACCCCTGCTCCCGGCAGTAATTCCGCAGCTCACCCGGCGCGGCGCTACCGAAGGCGACGACGAGTTGCTGCCTCGGGTCGGCAACGAAGCCGGTGCCGCTGGCGCCGTTCCAGCTGAACTCGCCCGGGTTGCCCGGCACCGCATCCCGCGACAGCCCCGGCCGTCGCGCACTGTCGCGCGCCACGTGCCAGAGCCCACGTTCGCCTCACACCTTGGCGAGGTAGGTGTCCAGCTCCTTGACCAGCATCGTGCCCTCTTTCGAGTAGTGCTCGGCCATCTTGCGCACCGCCATCAACGCCTGCAATGCACCCGCACTGGCGGTGACGACCGCCTTGTCGTCCTGCGGGATCGCCTTGAGCCGGTTGTGCGTCTCGGTCAGTTCCTGGATGGCGTGACCGGTCTGGACCAGCGCGTTCGCGTGCTCGCCCTTCAGGTTGTTCCACTGCGTTTTCATGGCCGGGATGATGGTGGCCTGCTCCGCATAACCCTTCTGCATCCGCCGCACGCCCTCGACCTTGGCGTCGAGCTTGGAGAAGACCGAACCTTCCAGCATCGCGTCGAGCCGGGTCTTGATCTCCGCCACGCGCTTGAGCAGCGCGTCGGGCGTCGGGCCCGAGACGCGCATCCCGCTCGTCGATTCGGCCGCCGCGGTGGCCTGCACCACCAGCGAGCGCAGCTTGGCCAGGTAGGCATTGGTATCGCGCTGGACCTTCTCGGTCGCGGCCCAGGCCTGTTCGCCCAGCTTCTTCTTGTCGGGGGCCACCAGCTCGAAGCCGGGCGGGTTCAGGCGCAGCGCGATCATGTCCGGGCTCACGCTGCGCACCTTCCAGTCGTTGCCGATCTCGGTCAGCAGGCCAGTCGCCTGCTCGGCGAAGCGCTCGGCCGTGCCCGCAGCCACGTCGGCGCCCATCGTGTCGCGCGCCGTCTTGGCCGTCTTGGCGGCCGCAGCCTGCTTGATCGCGCTGGCGGCAGCGGCCTCGACGCCCTTGGCGGTGTAGCCGGCCAGCGTCTTGGTCAGCCCCTGTGCGAGTGCGTTGCGCTTGGCGACGTGCAGGATGTAGGCCTTGTCGGCGGCTTCGGCCTTGACCTTGTCTTCGTCGGCCTTCTTCTTGGCCTCGGCCTGGGACCGCACGTCGCCGGTGTTGACCTTGTCCTTCAGCTTCGTTCCCGCCTCGGCAAGCGACTTCATGGTGATGGACGCCGACTGGTGAATCGCCTGCAGCGCGGTCTTGAGCTTCTTCACCGCGTCGGCATAGGCCGCCTTGTCGGCCACCGGCGTCACCTTGGGATCGGCGAAGGCCTTGTCCAGCGTCTTGGTGTAGTCCTCGTAAGCCTTCTGGAAGCTGCCCATCGCCTTCTGCAGGTCGCCGGCGGTCTTGGCCTTGTCGGCGTCCTCGAGTGCGGACGTGATGCCCGTCCCCTTGTTGAACATGCCGAGCAGGCTGGCCGACGGCTTCTTCTTCTGGGTCGCGGTCGTGAAGTCGGTCTTGGCCTTCTTCCAGTCTTCCTTGAATGTGGTCATCGAGTCTCTCCCTTGGACATGAACCGCCGCGTGGACTGAACAACGATGCGCCGACCGGCCCCACGCGACGGGAAGCCGGCCATCGGTTTCGAAGAACTGCCATGGGCGCCCCGTGCAACCCCGGCCCCGCTCACACCGCGCAAAACCGCTCCGCGCGACACGACCACCGGCGAGGCTAGCGGAGGAGTGCCGGACGGTCGGGACTGGCTAACCCTAGGACGCCGGCGTCGAGGCGCGGGCCGGGCGCTGCGCGCCGCCGGCCGCCGGCACCCCGCACGCCCTGCCCGCCGCGGATCGCGCACCGGGCTTGCGCACCAGGCTCGCGCACTCGGCCCGCGCACCCGGGCCGGCGCACCGCAGCGGGCCATCGGACGCCCGGGCCTGGCGCCGCAAGCCCCGGACCGGCGCAGCCTCGCCACCGCGCCGCGTGACCACGCCGGCGGTCACACCGCCGCGGGAACCTAGTCGCCGCCCCGTGCTCCATCGTGGCCCTGCCACCGCCACCCATCACCCCATGCGACGTCCCGCCCGCCTGCCCGCCATGCTGTTGCTGTCCCTGGCCAGCGCCTGGGCCTGGGGCCAGCAACCCGCGCCGGCCGGCATCAACCCCGTGCCCACCCCCGCCGCCGCCTGCGCGCCGGTCGACAACCGCACGCCCAACGCCAGCGGCCAGACGCCCGCCTACGCCGGCCAGACCCGCGCCTGCGCCGCGCCGCGCAGCGCGCCGGTCAAGGTGACGGTGCTCGCCACCGGCCTCGACCATCCGTGGGCGGTCGAGCCGCTGCCCGACGGTGCCCTGCTCGTCACCGAGCGCCCCGGGCGCCTGCGCATCGTCAGCGCCGACGGCAAGCTGGGCGCGCCGATCGCCGGCCTGCCGCCGGTCGACGCACGCGGCCAGGGCGGCCTGCTCGACGTGGCGCTCAGCCCCGCCTTCGCCAGCGACCGCACGATCTACTGGAGCTACACCGAGCCGCGCGAGGGTGGCAACGGCACCAGCGT
>JBDSZM010000226.1:0-3824 GCA_039925165.1 Burkholderiaceae bacterium | reverse complement strand
GCGGGCGCTGAGACGGGATCGGGCGTGGCGCGCACGGCTTCGGATGCGCTGGCTGCGGTCAGGCGGGCCGAACCCGGCGCCGCGCTCGAAGCGAGTTTCGAGCGCGTGCTGCGCAGCCTGCCGGCGTGGTTCGGCCGCGCGGACGCCTTGCAGGAATACGTGCACGACACCTCGATCCATCCGACCTTCGTGATCGGCCGCGAGGGCACGGTCGACGGTTTCCTGACGCTGCGCCGGCATCACCCGGAATCGTTCGAGATCCACTGCATCGCGGTTCATGCCGAGCGCCGCGGCAGCGGCGGCGGCCGCGCGCTGGTCGAGCATGCGCAGGCCGTCGCCGCGGCGCAGGGCGGTCGCTTCCTGCAGGTCAAGACGGTCGACGTAGGCGCCGGCAGCGCCGCTTACGAGCTCACTCGCGGCTTCTACCGGCGGCTGGACTTTCGCCGCTCGAATCGTTTCCGACCTTGTGGGACGCGCGCACGCCGTGCCTGCAGCTGGTGAAATACCTGTCTGCCGCCGGCGCCTGAGCGCCGCGTTCCGCGGCGTCGGCGCCGCCGTTCGACTTCGGAGGAATGCATGAGCACCGTTCCGCTGCCCACCCAAGACGACGCGTTGCACGTGTTGCCCGCCGTCCCCGTCCCCCTGCCACCCCCACTGCGCTGGCTGGTCGCGCTGCTGGCGTTCGGGGTGGCCGGCTACGCGCTCTTCGCCTACGGGACGCGGCCACTCGGCTCGCTGGTCCATCCGGACATGATGGCCAGCTTCCGCGGCCATCCCTGGCTGGTCTACGGCCATGTCTTCGCCGCCGCGGTGGCGCTGGCGATCGGGCCGTTCCAGTTCGTGACCGGCGGACGGCGCTCGGCGTGGCACCGGGCGCTGGGCCGCATCTATCTCGGGGTCGGCGTCGGGCTGGGCGGCGCCTGCGGGCTGGTACTGGCGTTCTCTGCGCACGGTGGCGGCGTCGCGCAAGCCGGCTTCGCGCTGCTCGCGCTGGCCTGGCTGGGCACCGGCGCGCGGGCCCTGACCGCCATCCTGCGCGGCGCGATCGACGCCCACCGGCGCTGGATGCTGCGCAACTACGCGTTGACGCTGGCCGCCGTCACGCTGCGCCTGTACCTGCCGGCCTCGATGCTGGCGGGACTGGACTTCGACCGGTCCTATGCGGCGATCGCCTGGCTGTGCTGGGTGCCGAACCTGCTGGTCGCGCAGTGGCTGCTCGAGCGCGCGCCGACGCGCCTCACAGGCGTCGGCTATCGATCCACGTGACCTGGCCGCCGCGGCGCCGCGCCTCGCTCATCATGTGCGCGGTGCCGCCCGGGCCGTCGCCGGCCGCGCCATTCCACAGGCCGATCAGGTGCATGCGCGGGGTGCCGCTGCCGAGCGCGGTGTCGAGCAGCCAGCGGTTGCAACGCTCGAAGGCATCGCCGGCGTCGGGATCGGGCAGCTCGGCCGGAGCCAACCGGAGCTGCCCGCGCAGCAGGCGGTAGCGTTCGACCCAGTCGCCGGCCGACGGCGCGATCGACGCCTGGATGAAGCGCAACTCCGGCAGCGGCAGCAGCAGTTGCAGCGGAATGCCGCGCGCGGTGCAGGCCTCGGCGAACAGCAGGTCGCCACCGGCGGCGCCCTGGGTCAGCGCCAGGTCCGAGGGACCGGCGTCGAGCTGATCCAGGGTTGCGTCGATCGCACGGCGTGCCGCCGGCCACAGCGCGGCCGGCAGGCGCGGCACCGGGCGCCCGGGCGCGTCTGCCATGTGACCGCTGAAGACGAGCGTCTGCCGCGGCGGCGGTGCAATCGGCAAGGGCGGCGCAGGGGGGACGGACTCGGGCAGCATGGGTCGAAGTGCGCGATGGGTGCGGGCACTTTAATCGGATTTCGACGCATCTGGTTACATTCTTCGACCCGCAATCCGGGGTCGCGTGCCTGGGATCGCATCCGTCGCCGTCGCTGCTGAAGGTCAGCGTCATCGTGGCGCCCGGGCCTTTTTGGTGGCCGGGGCGACGGGGGATGAGGCGGGCCGGGCCGCGGACGACGACGTCACGGCGATGGATGTGCGCGCCGCGGCCTTCTTGGTGGCGGGGCGGGGTGCGCGTTTCGTCGGCGTCTTGCGGGCCGGCGTCGCGTCGGCGGTCGCCGTCGCGTCGGTGCCGGCCTCGGCCGGCACCGGACGGTTCGACGGGCGATCCTCGCGCACGCAGCTGCCGGGCTGCAGCATGTTCGCGAGGTCGATCAGCCGGTCGGCGATGCGCCGGTGCTCGGCCGCGCCGCGCGGGTCGTCGGCCCGGATCACGACCGACAGCGCGTCGTGGAAGCGCGAGGTCAGGCACATCTGCGCCAGCATCGAATCGAGGTCGCGCGGGCGTGCGGTGATGTGCGACAGGGCCTCGCGATAGCTGCCGGCGACTTCCTCGAACACGATGTTGCCGGCGTCGCTGGTCCGGCCGAGCGAGCGGTCGATCAGGCGCTCGACCAGCAGCGCTTCGGGCTGCATCACGGCGTTGTAGAAATTGGCTTCGGCCCTGAAGCGCAGGCTCACTTCCTTGCCGCACTGCTGCGCCAGCAGCGCGGCGGCATCGCGTTCGGCCGGATCGATCCAGGGCGTGAGCGCGTCGAGCGCCAGCCGGTTCAGGGTCGGGTAGGGATCGAAACCGCGCTGGCCGGGCACGCCTTCGGCGCTGCGGTAGGCAGCGACCGCGGCCAGCAAGGCCTCGCGCATGGTCTGGCCGGCGACGAGCACGTCGTCGGGCGTGCTGTCGGGTTCGAGCACGCGTCGGGCGTGCAGGCTGGCGAGGCGCTTCCAGGCGCTGCCGCGCAGGCCGCTGCGCTCGACATGGGCCGGCGCCACCCGCGCGGTCTCGCCCTCGTCCTGCGACGCCACCAGCAGGTCGAGCTGGTCGAGCCGCTTGAGGGCGCGCCGGATCATCGCTTCATCGAGCCGCCGCTCGCCCAGCCGGGCCTCGACGTTGGCCAGTTGCTCCAGGTCCTTGATCGGGACCCGGCCTGCCTTGTCCTGCGCCTGCACCGCCGCCAGGAAGCTCAGGCGTGCCTGCTCCAGGCGGTCGAGGTCGCGCCAGGTGGCGCCGAGCGCCGAGTGCAGCGCCGGCAGGTTGCGCCAGGCCTCGGGGCAGCGCTCCTTGAGCAGCCGGTCGAGTGCGGCGACATGGCCGTCGACCTCGCGGATCGTCTGCCGGTCCTTGCGGCGCAGCAGGTCGGCGCGGGTGCGCGCGAGTTCGTCCAGCAGTTCCTCGGGCGACACGTACGGCCCGGGCACCTCACTGCTCGGTGCCGGATCGCCGCGCGATTCGGCGCGCCAGCTCGGGTCGCCGTAGGCCTGGAAGGCGCCCCAGGTGATGTCCTCGCGGTTCGCGTTCCAGGTCGCCTGGCGGGCCTCGTACACGGCGTCGCCGAAAGCCTTGCGGCGCTGCAGCAGCTGGCGATAGAAGGTTTCGGCAAACAGGCGTGCCTGGCTGTCGTCGACCGCCCAGCCGGCCACCACCACGCAGCGCACGCCGATCTGGATCAGCTCGCGCGCGACGCTGGCGGCGAGCTTGTTGCCGTCGCGCACGGTGCGATCGACCTTGCCGAGATGACAGCAGTTCAGGAAGACGAGTTCGGGCACGGTCTCCATCGCGTCGACCTCGGCCGCGGTGATCAGCAGCCCGTCCGACAGCACCACGCCGCTGCGGCGCCGGCCGTCCTTGTGGAGCGCGTCGAACACGCCGTGGGCGGCGATGTGCAGCACCCGGTACGGCTGGCGGTACAGCCGCGCCAGCACGTCGCTCGCGGTCTGGTCGGCGCCGATCGCGCTGGTGACCGCATAGCCCATG
>JBDSZM010000225.1:0-6770 GCA_039925165.1 Burkholderiaceae bacterium | reverse complement strand
TTCTTCTGCAGCAGCTCGGTCGGATCGACGCCCGACTTCCAGGTCATGGCGGCGATCGTGAGCTGCTTGGTCGCGCGGTCGTACTGGCCCTTCGGAGCACTGCCGACTTCCTTGCTGCCGAGCTTGACGATGATCTTGTTGACCCCGGGCTTCGGGTCGGGCGCCACATCCTTCGCCTCGTCCTTGCCTTCGCCTTCGGCTTCCATGCCGTCGGCCTCCTGGGCCCAACTGCTCATCGACGCCAACTGGCCGGCCATGCCCTTGTACTCGTCGCGCCAACTGCGCACATACGCATCGGCCTGCTTCTGGTCGTCGAGGTAGGCCTTCATGTGGGCCTGCGCGTCCATCGAGGCCTTGTTGGCGATGTCGGCGACCGTCAGGTCGAGCTTCACCAGGTACCACTTGTTGACCCAGGCGGTGTCGAAGCTCATCGCCTTGGCCTTCGCCATGCTCGCGGTCTGCGCGGTGATGAGCTTGTCGACCGCGCCGATCGACTCGAGGTAGCCGCGCATCTTGGTCTTGTACTTCGCGCTCGCGAGCAGCTTGCCCTTCTTCTTCTCGACCACCTTCTTCAGCGCATCGTTCTGCATCTTCGCCGCGGCGAGTTGCGCTGCCAGCGTGGCGGTGCCGACCTTGAATTCGTCGCTCGCCTTGCCGGCCCGGTCGGTCATGTCCTTGCGCCAGCTTTCCAGTCCCGCGATCAGCTTGAGCAGCTCCGGATCGACCACCTGCTTGAGCGTCTTGGCCTTGTGCGCGTCCAGCGTCTGTCCCTGCGCCTTGAACTTGTTGGTCAAGTGCATGAACATCATGTTCCAGCCTTCCTGGGCGGTATTGCCGAGCTCCGAGATCTTGTCGTTCGTGACCTTCCGCTTGGCAAGCAACTGGTCGAACACGGCGGGCGATTCAAGCAGGATTTTCTGCAACGACAGCAAGGAGGTTCGGGTTTGACCCATGGGCGGCTCCAGAGTGGGTGGCGGGTGCAATCAGGCCGAATTGAACTCGATTTCCGGTCAAGCGGCAATCCGCCCCGCCCGCTGGTTTACTCGACCTTCGCCCCAACGTCGCGCACCACCTTGCCCCACTTCTGGCCTTCGGTCTCCATCAGCTTGCCGAACTCGGCCGGCGTCGACAGGCTGACCTCGACCCCGGTCGCGAGGATCGCGGTCTTGGTCTCGGGCGTGTTGAGCACCTTGTTGAGTTCGGCGTTGAGCCGGTTGACGATCGCCGGCGGCGTGCCGGCGGGGGCCAGCAGGCCGAGCCAGATCGTCGCGTCGTAGCCGGTCACGCCGGACTCTGCCAGGGTCGGCACGTCGGGCAGTTGCGGCGAGCGCCGGGTGGTCGTCACTGCCATCGGCCGGATGCGTCCGCCGCTGGCCTGCTGGACCGCGATCGGCGCGCCGACGAAGCTCATCTGCACCACGCCGGCGGCCAGGTCGGTGACCGACTGGCCGCTGCCGCGGTAGGGAATGTGGTTCATCTTCAGCCCGGCCATCGAGCCGAACATGGCCGCCATCAGGTGCTGCGAGCTGCCGTTGCCCGACGACGAATAGTCGATCGTGCCCGGCTTGGCGCTGGCCAGCGCGATGAACTCCTTGACGTTCTTCGCCGGCACCTTCTCGTTGACGACCATCACGTACGGGCCCTCGACCATCTTGCCGATCGGCGTGAAGGCCTTGTAGGTGTCGTACGGCAGCTTGGCATACATCGCCGGCGAGATCACGTGGGTGGTCGAGATCATCAGCAACGTGTAGCCGTCCGGCGCGGCCTTGGCGACGAAGTCGGCGCCGAGCGTCGAGCCGGCGCCGGCCTTGTTCTCGATCACCACGCTTTGACCCAGGCCCTTGGCGAGCGCGTCACCCATCACCCGTGCCACCACGTCGGTAAAGCCGCCGGGCGAAAACGGCACGATCAGCGTGATCGGGCGGCTGGGGTAGGGGGCGGTCTGCGCGTGAGTGACGGGCGCGAGCGCCGCCAGCGCGCAGGCCAGGCCGGACAGCAGCGCGGTGCGGCGCGAGGTCGACTGGGTCATAGGAATCATTCCCCTTGGTACAAAGGTTCGGGTTGGGTAAAAAAGGCGTGCAGCAGGTGGTAGACCATCAGGTAATTCTTCTGCTGGAAGCTCGCGTGCGAGATGCCGCGCAGCACGCTGAACTGCTTGTCCATGTTGGGCAGCAGCGTGAAGAAGCGGATCAGGTCGTCGAACGAGGCGATGCCGTCGTACTCGCCGCGCAGCACCAGCGTCGGCACGGTCAGTTTGGCCGGATCGATCATCGGCAACCGGCTCGTCATATCGACATAGGTTCCGGTGGGCATCGAGTCGTCGAGCGCGAGGATCGCGTCGGCAAAGGCCTCGATCGTGCGTTCGTCGGCGCAGCCGGCGTGGTCGCGGCTGAAGATGCTGCGCACGAACGGCCGGTCGATCGGCCGCCGGTTGATCTTCAGGAATTCGGGCAGCCGCTTGGCGCGTTCGATCAGCGTCGGGCTGCCTTCGCCGGTCCACACGAAGGCGTCGAGCGCCAGGCGGGCGACCCGCTCCGGGTGGTTCTGCGTGAACAGGCCCGCCTTCAGCGCGCCCGAGGAGATGCCGTACATCAGCAGTTTCTTGCCGGCGCCGATGTGCTGCAGGATGTGCGCCGAGCCGACCGCCAGGTCCTCGGCGCCGTTCTCGATCCCGCAGTTGATGTCGCGCCGCTTGCTCGAGCGACCGTAGCCCTCGTTGTCCATGGTCCAGGTGTCGAAGCCGCGGTCGGCGAACCACGCCATGACCGACGAATCCGGGCGGCCCGGCACGTGCAGGTCGAAGGTCGGCTGCGACGCCATCGACGAGCCGTGCACGAAGAATATCGTGCCCTGGTACTCGGTGCCGGGGCGGCGCGGCTTCTCCCACATGAACAGGCGCACGTCGCCCTTGTCGACCCAGTGTTCGTGGCCGTCGGTCCAGACGGTCGAAGGGTTGGTCATGTCGGTCGTCGTCATCGTCGGTCCAGTCTGGCTCGGGGCTCGGGCTTGCGAAGCGGCGAATAATACGTGGGCCACCGACGCCGTGCCGGCGGCGTGGAAGCCCCTGTTTCATGACCTCCCTTGTCCACTCGTCCGAGCGTTCTTCCATGCTGAACCTGGCCATCATCGGCGCCGGTCCGGTCGGGCTGTCGCTGGCCCTGCACGCGGCGCGCAGCCTGCCTCATGCGCGGATCACGCTGTTCGATGCCCGGCCAGCCGGGCAGGATGTGTCCGCGGATGCCCGCGCCCTCGCGTTGTCGCTCGGCAGCGTGCAACTGCTGCAGCGCCTCGACGCCTGGCCGGCCGCGGCGGCGCAGCCGATCCTCGAGGTCCATGTGTCGCAGCAGCCGCCCACGCTCGGCGGCGCGCTCGGGGCCTTCCTCGGCGAGCCCGTGGTGCGGATCCGCGCGGTCGACGAGGCGGTGCCCATGCTCGGCGCGGTGCTCGCCTACGGCGAGATCGTGGCGCCGCTGCAGGCACGCTGGCTGGCCCTGCAGGCGGCCGAGCCGCAGCGCCTGCACAGTCGATTCGGAACCCGCGTCGCCGGGCTCAAGGCGCTGCCGAGTGCGGTGGAGGTCGATGCCGACATCGCCGAGCCGTTCGACCTGGCGGTGGTCGCCGAAGGCGGCGTCTTCGCCGAACCCGCCAGCGACGCGCCGACCGTGCGAGCGCCGTCCACGCTCGGCCACGACTACGCACAGACCGCCTGGGTCGGGCAGGTCACGTTCGCGTCCGGCGCGGCGGCCCGGCGTGGCATCGCCTACGAGCGTTTCACGCGCCACGGGCCGGTCGCGCTGCTGCCGCGCAAGGACGGCGGCGCGTCGCTGGTGTGGTGCGTCGCGAGCGACGACGACCCGGTGCGCGATCTGAACGATGCGCAGCGCATCGCGGTGCTCAACGCCACGCTGCACCGCGGCGCCGGCCGCGTGAGCTCGATCACGCCGCTCAAGTCGTTCGCGCTCGGCCTGCTCGCGCAACGCACGCTCACCTCGGGCCGCAGCGTGCGCATCGGCAACGCCGCGCAGACCCTGCACCCAGTGGCCGGTCAGGGCCTGAACCTGGGGCTGCGCGATGCCTACGCGCTGGTGCGCGCGCTGCAGCGCGATCCGGCTGTCGATGCGGTGCTGCGCCGACTCGAGTGGCAGCGCGCGCCCGACCGCTGGGCCATGATCGCCGCGACCGATTTCCTGGCCCGCAGCTTCACCTGGAACCTGCCCGGCGCGGGCACGGCGCGCGGCCTCGCCATGGCGCTGCTGCAGGCGGTCGGACCGGCGCGCTCGGCGCTGGCACGTCAGATGATGTACGGGTCGCGCTAGGGCGCCCGCATGCAAGCCGACATCACCGACGCCGCTGCGCACGAACTGTGTGCCGCGATTCGCGACCGCCGCCTGTCGTGCCGCGAACTGATGCGCTCGACGCTCGCGCGCATCGCCGTGACCAACCCGCGGCACAACGCCATCGTCAGCCTGCGCGACGAGGCCGAGCTGCTGCGCGAGGCCGACGCGCGGGACGTGCAGATCACGGCCGGTACGACCCTCGGCCCGCTGCACGGCCTGCCGATGGCGGTCAAGGACATGGCCGCCACCGCCGGCCTGCGCACGACGATGGGATCGCCGCTGTTGCACGACCACGTGCCGCAGCGCGACGGCCTGATGGTCGAACGACTCAAGGCGGCCGGCTGCATCGTCATCGGCAAGACCAACACGCCCGAGTTCGGCCTGGGTTCGCACACCTTCAACCCGGTCTTCGGGATCACCCGCAACGCCTTCGATCCGGGCAAGTCGGCCGGCGGCAGCAGCGGCGGTGCGGCGGTCGCGCTGGCGCTGCGCATGGTCGCGCTGGTCGACGGCAGCGACACCATGGGCAGCCTGCGCAACCCGGCCGGCTGGAACAACGTCTGCGGCCTGCGGCCGAGCCAGGGCCGGGTGCCGATGTGGCCGGCGGCCGACGTCTGGGTCACCCAGTTCGGCACCGAAGGACCGATGGCGCGCAGCGTGCGCGACCTGGCGCTGCTGCTCGACGTGCAGGCCGGCTTCGATGCGCGTTCGCCGTTGTCGATGGCCGGGCGCGAGCGCTTCGATGGTGACCTCGGCGGGGTGGATGCGAAGCGGCTGCGCATCGGCTGGCTCGGCGACCTGGGCGGCCATCTGTCGATGGAGCCGGGCGTGCTCGCGACGTGCGAAGCGGCGCTCGCGCGTTTCGCATCGCTCGGCGCCGCGGTCGAGCCGGTAGCGCCGGGCTTCGCGCCCGAGGCCGCGTGGCAGACCTGGCTCACCTGGCGCCACTGGCTCGTCGCCGGCCGCATCGAGCCCTTCTTGCGCAACCCGGCGAACCGTGCGCACATCAAACCCGAGGCCTTGTGGGAGCACGACGCAGGGCAGTCGCTGACGGGCGTCCAGACGATGGCCGCGAGCGTTGCGCGCACGGCCTATTACCAGCAGGTGCTCGCGATGTTCGATCGCCACGACGTGCTTGCGCTGCCGACCGCACAGGTCTGGCCCTTCGACGCCGCGCTGCGCTGGCCGAGTGCGATCGACGGGCGGGCGATGGACACCTACCACCGCTGGATGGAGGTGACGATCTACGCGACGCTGGCCGGCCTGCCATGCATCGCGCTGCCGGCCGGCTTCGGCGCGGCGGGGTTGCCAATGGGCCTGCAACTCATCGGCCGACCGCACGCCGAGATGCACCTGCTGCGCATCGCGCAGGCCTACGAGACCGCGTCGCCGGCGGTGCTGTCGGTGCGGCCGCCGGAGCCTGCCGCAACCCCTTCGACGGCGCCATGAAAAACGGCCTGCGTGAGCAGGCCGTTTTTTATCGAAGCTCGGAGGAGCTCAGCGGAACACGTGATGGCCGCGTTCTTTCTAGCTGTTCTCCAGCGCGATCGCATCGTCTTCGTTGCGCGGCGTGACACCCATCACGATGCCGCCGTTCTTCAAGCCGGCCTCGTAGTGAGTGACGCGCTCCTCCGGAATGCCGGAGCCGATCAGCGCGCCGACGATCGTGCCGGTGGCACCGCCCGCGCCGGCACCGGCCAGCGCCGCAGCCAGCGGGCCCGCGACCACCAAGCCGAGGCCCGGGATCGCGATCGAGGTGCCGACCGCGGCAATCGTTGCCAGCACCGCGCCCACGGTGCCGCCCACCGCGGCGCCGATGCCGGCCCCCTTGGCGGCCTTGTTGCCGAGTTCGGTCTGCCCGTCCACGTCGTCGTGGAAGTGGCGCTGGCGCGCCTCGTCGGACATGACGAGGTTGACGTCGTCCTGGCCGTAGCCATGCTCGGTGGCGCTGCGATAGGCATATTCGGCGCTCGCGCGGTCGTTGAAGAGTCCGGTCACCATCCGTCGATCAGCCATGTCCTTGCTCCTGTCTGTGGCTCGGCCGGCGGGGTGCCGGCGCGAAAGAGCAGAAGCGTAGGAGCTGCCCCCGCCCATGGTCTGTAGGACCGTGGCGCGTGAGGTTGACGGAGTCGGCGAAGGGTCAGTCCGATCCGGCAACGCGGGTGTAGTGCTCGACCTGCGGCGGGCTCGCGAAGTAGGGGCCGACGATGGCGCGCCACTGGGCGAACAGCGGCCCCAGGCGGAAGTCGACCGTGTGGTTCTCGAGCGTGTCCCAGAAGATCATCAGGATGTAGCGCTCGGGCGATTCGATGCCCTTGTGGACCTGGTAGCCGCGAAAGCCCTTGGCCTGGCTGGCGACCGTCGCGACGCCACGCGCGATGGCTTCGTCGAAGGCGGCGTTCTGGCCGGGCGCGATGCGGATGTCGGCGATCT
>JBDSZM010000224.1:0-10774 GCA_039925165.1 Burkholderiaceae bacterium | reverse complement strand
TACTTCGAGTGCCTGCACGAGCTCAAGCTGATCGTCGACCTGATCTACGAAGGCGGCATCGCGAACATGAACTACTCGATCTCGAACAATGCCGAGTACGGCGAGTACGTGACCGGGCCGAAGATCGTGACCGAGGCGACCAAAAACGCGATGCGCCAGTGCCTGAAGGACATCCAGACCGGCGAGTACGCAAAGAGCTTCATCATCGAGAACCGTGCCGGCGCACCGACGCTGATGTCGCGCCGCCGGCTGATGGCCGAGCACCCGATCGAGATCGTCGGCGAGCAGTTGCGCGCGATGATGCCGTGGATCAAGAAGAACCGGCTGGTCGATCAGTCGAAGAACTGATCTTCCAGCGATCCACTGCCTCTAGAGGGACGCCGCGACCCGCCGGCGGCCCGTTTCGATGGGGGCGCTGCGTTATCCTGCCGCATGAACGTTGTGACCGATCCTGAAGCCGACGACGTCGTCGAGGTCCTGCCGCGCACCCGGCGCAAGGGCATCTACATCCTGCCCAATCTCTTCACGCTGGCGGCGCTGTTCGGTGGGTTCTATGCGACGGTGATGGCGATCAACGGGCGCTTCGAACTGGCCGTTTACGGCGTCTTCTGCGCCATGGTGCTCGACAGCCTGGACGGGCGGGTCGCACGGATGACGAACACGCAAAGCACGTTCGGCGAGCAAATGGATAGCTTGTCCGACATGGTGTCGTTCGGCGCCGCGCCGGCGCTGATCGTCTATGTGTGGGCGCTGAAGGACATGGGCAAGCTGGGCTGGGTCGCGGCTTTCGTCTATGCCGCGTCGGCGGCGTTGCGGCTGGCGCGCTTCAATACCAACCTCACCGTGGTCGACAAGCGCTTTTTTCAAGGCTTGCCGAGCCCCGCGGCGGCGGCCTTGGTCATCGGCTTCATCTGGGTGATCAACGATGCGGGACTGGATGCGCTGCCCAAGCCGGTGTGGCTCGGCTGGTCGGCGCTCGCGGTCACGCTGTACGCAGGTCTTACGATGGTGACCAACGTGCCGTTCTACAGCTTCAAGGACGTGAGCTTCAAGCGATCGGTGCCGTTCATCGTTATCGTCGCGATTGCACTGGCGATCGCCGTGATCAACCTGCACCCGCCGACGGTGCTCTTCACGTTGTTCTGCGTGTACGGCTTGTCGGGTTACGGCGTCTATGTGTGGCGGCGGCTCAAGGGTCGGCCGGTGAGCGTGATTGCCACCTCGACCGACGAGCCCGACGAACAGGGTCTTCATCGCTGAATCTGCGTGTTATATTGATTGCATGGACACACGTTTTGCGACCGCGCTACTACTTCGAGGAGTTTTCAGGGCTCGCTGATCGTCCACGTCCATCGTTTCCGATCCGAACGGCCCGCTTGCAACTGCAGCGGGCCTTTTTGTTTTGTACCGCGCACTTCTCAACTGGGGAACATCATGGCCGACAAGCTCATCATCTTCGACACCACCTTGCGCGATGGCGAGCAGTCGCCCGGCGCCTCGATGACGAAGGACGAGAAGCTGCGCATCGCGCGCCAGCTCGAGCGGCTGCGCGTCGACGTGATCGAGGCCGGTTTCGCGGCGTCTTCGAACGGCGACTTCGAGGCGGTCCAGTCGATCGCTCATGCAATCCGCGACAGCACCGTGTGTTCGCTCGCGCGCGCCAACGATAAAGACATCGCGCGCGCCGCCGAGGCGCTCAAGGGTGGGCACGACACCCGCATCCACCTTTTTCTGGCGACCAGTGCGTTGCACATGGAGAAGAAGCTGCGGATGACGCCAGACCAGGTGTTCGAGCAGGCGCGTCTGTCCACCCGCTATGCGCGCAACCTGTCGGGCAACGTCGAGTTTTCGCCCGAGGACGGCTACCGGTCGGACCCGGATTTCCTGTGCCGCGTGCTCGAGACGGTCATTGCCGAAGGCGCGACCACGATCAACATCCCCGACACCGTGGGCTACGCGATTCCCGAGCTCTACGGTGCGTTCATCGCCGACCTGCGCCGGCGCATCCCGAACTCGGACAAGGCGGTGTGGTCGGTGCACTGCCACAACGACCTGGGCCTCGCGGTGGCCAACTCGCTGGCCGGGGTGATGATCGGCGGCGCACGTCAGATCGAATGCACCATCAACGGTCTCGGCGAGCGGGCCGGCAACTGTTCGCTCGAAGAGGTCGTGATGGCGCTCAAGACCCGGCATGACTACTTCGGACTGGATCTGGGCATCGACGCGTCGCAGATCGTTCCCATCTCGCGGCTGGTGTCGCAGACCACCGGATTCGTGGTGCAGCCCAACAAGGCGGTCGTCGGCGCGAATGCCTTCGCGCATGCCTCGGGCATCCACCAGGACGGTGTGCTGAAGGCGCGTGACACCTACGAGATCATGCGCGCCGAGGATGTGGGCTGGTCGGCCAACAAGATTGTTCTGGGCAAGCTGTCCGGGCGCAATGCCTTCAAGCAGCGCTTGAAGGACCTGGCGATCGAAATGGAATCCGAGACCGAGGTCAACGCAGCCTTCGCCAAGTTCAAGGAACTGGCCGACCGCAAGAGCGACATCTTCGACGAGGACATCCTGGCGCTGGTGATGGACGACTCGGTCACGTCCACGGTCGATCACTACCGACTTCTGGCACTCTCGCAGCACTCGGAGACCGGCGAGCGTCCGCACGCCCGGGTCGCGTTTGCCGAAGGTGCGATCGAACACCACTGCGAGAGCGATGGCAACGGGCCGGTCGATGCGAGCCTCAAGGCGATCGAGTCCACGCTGAAAACGGGTGCGGAAATGCTGCTTTATTCGGTCAATGCCATCACGTCGGGCAGCACAGAATCGCAAGGCGAGGTCACGGTACGTCTCCAGCGCGCCGGCCGGGTCGTCAACGGTGTCGGATCGGATCCGGACATCGTGGTTGCGTCGGCCAAGGCCTATCTGGCTGCGTTGAACAAGCTGCACAGCAAGGTGGAACGGGTCGCTGCGCAGGGTTGACTTTCAAACGGTGACCTTCGTCACGCCCGGGGCCTCGTTAGAGACTTTTTAAGAACACACGGTAAGCATTTGATCTTGCGTGTGTTTTTTCTTTGCAATAGACTCACCGGACCGATACCGAAAGGGTGCCCGTGGTTTCGACCAAGCCGTTTGTCAGTTCGATACTCCTGGGCCTCCTGACCGCTTCCTGCGTGCTGATGGCCGACGATGCCAGTGCACAGCAGCGGGTGTCGGCCCGATCCGCCAGCGCGCGATCGGCCCAGCCGGCCGCCACCCCCGCGCGCACCTTGTTGCGCAAGGCGCGCAAGGTGGTGTCCCGGCGGCCGGTGGCCAATCTGCACCCCGAACCTGCCCGGCTCTCGTTCGGACAGCTTGCCGGGCTGCACGGGTCGGCCGATGCGCTCGACCTCAAGTCCAGTGTCGCCCTGGTCCTCGATCAGGACACCCACGAAGTCCTGTTGAGCAAAAACTCGAGTGCCGTTCTGCCGATCGCCTCGATCACCAAGCTCATGACGGCCGTCATCGTCACCGAGGCCAAGTTGCCGCTCGACGACCTGATCACGATCAGCCAGGACGACGTCGATACCGAGAAGGGCAGCCGTTCGCGCCTTCGTGTCGGCACGCAGTTGTCCCGCGGCGAGATGCTGCACCTGGCGTTGATGTCTTCCGAGAACCGGGCTGCGCATGCGCTCGGCCGCTACTACCCGGGTGGCATCGACGCCTTCGTCGCTGCGATGAACGCAAAGGCTAAGGCACTCGGCATGCCCGCCACCCGCTATGTCGAACCGACCGGGCTGTCGAGCCATAACCAGTCGAGTGCCAAGGACCTGGCCACGCTGGTGAGTGCCGCCTATCAGCACCAGATCATCCGTGACCTCTCGACGTCGCAAGAGCACCAGGTCGACGTGGGCAATCACCAGCTCCAGTTCCGCAACACCAACGGGCTGGTGCGCAACCCGGGCTGGGATATCGGCCTGCAGAAGACCGGCTACATCTCCGAGGCCGGTCGTTGTCTGGTGATGCAGGCCAAGATGGCCGGGCGCAAGCTAATCATGGTGTTCCTCGACTCGGCGGGCAAATACTCGCGTCAGGGTGACGCCGAACGGGTGCGCCGCTGGGTCACCGAGCACGCGCCGGCCGCTGCACCGGCATCGCTGCCGACAGCCGCCCCCGCGCTGATCCAGACCGCCGGCTGACGGGTCATTGCGCCGGCGCCTCAGCGCCGGTGGCCCAGCGCCGCCGAAATCTCTGCGGCGGTCTGCTCCAGCTTTTCGAGCCAGGCTTCTTCCAGTCGGTCTGCCGGGGCGGAGATCGACAGGCCCGCGATCAGCTTGCCCTGATCGTCGAGGATGCCTGCCGCCATGCAACGCACGCCGAGCTCCAGTTCTTCGTTGTCACGTGCCGTGCCGTTGTGCAGCACGCGCGACAGTTCGCGCTCGAGCGCGGGCAGTTCGGTGATGCTGTTCCGGGTGTGCCCGGCCAGGCCGGTGCGGGTTGCGTAGGCACGGATGCGCGGCGGTTCGTCCTGGGCCAGGAAGAGCTTTCCGACCGAGGTGAGGTGCAGCGGCGCGCGACCCCCGATGGCCCGGACGACCTGCATCCCGGATCGTTCGCTGTAAGTGCGCTCGATATAGATGATCTCGTCGCCCTGGCGCATCGACAGGTTGACCGGTTGGTGGGTCAACTTGTGGAGTTCGCGCATCGGGCCCAAGGCTGCCTCGCGCACGTCGAGCCGTGCCTTGACCAGGTTGCCCAGTTCCAGCAGCCGCATGCCGAGCCGGTAACTGCCGGGCTCGGGCCGGTCGACATAGCGGCCGATCGTCAAGTCGCTCAGGATTCGGTGCGCGGTCGACGGGTGCAGGCCAGATTTTTCGCTGATGAGCTTGAGCGAGACCGGATCCTGGTGCGTCGACAGCAGGTCCAGCAGGCCGAACGCGCGCTCGAGCACCTGGATCGTGGGAGTCTTGCGTTCGACTTTGCTCATGACTTGAATTCTGCGCGAAGCCAAGTCAGTGGCGCAGGGCTGTCGGTCTGCTATCCAAAGTGCCGGGCGGCGGCGATGCCGCTGCGCACCGCACCTTCCAGCGTCGCGGGATACGGACCATCCACGTAGTCGCCGGCGGCCAGCAGGTTCGGTCCGATGGTCATGGCCGGCCGCGTCAGCCCCGGGACGCAGCGGAAGGTGGCACGGTGCTCGACCACCGTCTTCAATCGCCGCAGACTGCCGACACCTTGCGGTGCCAGCTGGACCTGCGCCTGACGTTGTACCGCCACCCAGGTCGCGTCGGCGCCGCGCGCAACCCAGTCGCGCGCCCCGCTGACGACGAACGCCAGCAGCCCTGGCGGGCCGCCCAGTCGACCACGGTTGAAGGCGAACTGCGCTGGCGCGGAGGGCCCGGCCTCCAGGGCCAGCATCGGCTCGTCGAGATCGGCGGCATCGCCGTGGGCATAGACGGTGACGATCGGCTCCCACGCCAGTGCGTGGGTGCTTTGCGACCAGGCCGGGGCGATGTCCAGGGCCAGGCGCGCCGCCTCGGTCGCGGTGCTGGCCAGGATGACGCCGTCGACGGCGACTCCGTCGAGGTCCCAGCCGCCGGCCCGAGGCTGCAGAGTCATCGCCCGGTGGCCGAGCCGAAGGTCCGCTCCGGCGGCGCGCAGCCAGTCACCGGCAGGGCCCGCCAGAACGCCGCTCAAGGGCAGGCGCGGCAGCAGCAGGTCGGACGCACCCGGGCCGCTGAAGAGCGCATCCTTCAGCACCCGGAGGAACACGCCGGCGCTGGCCGCACCCGCTTCGGTATTGAGCGCGGCGACGCACAGCGGCTCGATCAGCTCGCGTTGCACGACGGGCGACAGGCGCGATGCCAGACGCTGAACCGTCCACGCGGGGTCGCACCGAAAACCGCGGGCCGCCCACCCCGCCGCGCTACCGAGCAGCCCCAGCTTGTCGTCCCAGCGCCAGGTCGGGTGGGCGAGCACCGCCGCGGCAAATGCGAGCGACGGCGCGCCCGGCCGCAGGCGCAACCCCACGCCATCCGGGTCCACCAGCCGCAGCGGCAAGCGCAGGAAGGCGCGCGCAGGTTCGATCCCGACCCGCGCCAGCAGCGCCAGGGTCTCGGCGTAGGCGCCGATCGCGATGTGCTGGCCGTTGTCGATCTCGATGCCGTCGACCGTGAAGGAACGTGCTCGACCGCCGAGTTGCGGCGCCATCTCGAACAGGTGGACGTTGTGGCCGCGCAGGGTCGCCTCGACGGCCGCGGCGATGCCGGCCCAACCGCCACCGACGACGGCAAGACGCCGGCGCGCGCTCACTACCGGCCTTGCCAGTTCGTCCGCATCGCGATCCAGAGCTTGCGCAGCGGCGTCAGCGAGGTCCGCTGGTGCAGGACGCGGAACTCGTCGGCCTCGATCTCGCGCAGCAGCGTGCGGTAGATGTTGGCCATCATCACGCCGGGCTTCTGGGCCGCCCGGTCGGCCTCGGGCAGCAACGCGAAGGCCGCGTCGTAGGTGGCATGGGCACGCTCGGCCTGGAACTTCATCAGCGCGGTGAAGCGGTCGCTGTAGCGGCGCTCGAGGATCTCCTGCGCCTTGACGTCGAACTGCTTCAACTCGGACATGGGCAGGTAGATGCGCCCACGCCGCGCATCGTCGCCCACGTCGCGAACGATGTTGGTGAGCTGCATCGCCAGGCCCAGGCCGTGCGCGTAGTCGATCGTTCGTGGCTCGGTGCGGCCGAAGATCGACGAGGCGACCTCACCGACCACCCCGGCCACCAGATGGCAGTAGCGTGCGAGTCCGGCGTAGTCGAGGTATCGCGACTGCTCCAGGTCCATCTGGCAGCCGTCGATGACCGCGGCCAGATGCGCGGCCGAAATCCCGAACGGCGCAGCATGGGGCATCAGGGCGCGCATAACGGGATGGCTCGGATCGCCGGCGTAGCTGCTCGCCACTTCCTTGCGCCACCACGCCAGCTTGGTGGCCGCGACGCCCGGGTCGCCCACGTCGTCGACCACGTCGTCGACCTCGCGGCAGAAGGCGTAGAAGGCGGTGATCGCGGCGCGCCGCGGTGGTGGCAGGAAGAGGAAGGCGTAATAGAAACTCGAGCCGCTCTTCGCCGCCTTGTCCTGAACGTAGCGCTCGGGGCTCATGCGGAGCGAGGCCGCGGCCAGATCGGAGCGGCCGGCATGCGCCATGCGCGCCAGGCGAGCCGCGGGCCGTCGTGCCAGTGCAGCCGCGGCCGGCGCTTTCTCGGGTCGAACCCGCCTTGCTCGATCTTGTCGAGGATGCGCAGCCCGCCTTGCACCACGAAGCGCAGCTCCCAGCCCGCACGGCCTGCGATGCGCCCGGCGAGCGGCGCGCCTGCATGCATCAGCTCGCGGGTCCAGTCGACCAGTTCGGCCACCAGCGGCGCCACCGGCGGGCCATCCGACGGCTTCGCGAGCAGGGCCTGCGGCGCCACGCCATGACGGTCGCAGTCGGTTTGCGGCACATAGACCCGGCCGTGTTGCAGATCGATGCCCAGGTCCTGCCAGAAGTTGGCCAGCTGCAGCGCGGTGCAGATCGCGTCCGAGCGGCGCAGCGATGGTGCATCCGTGATGCCATGGAGGTGCAGCAGCAGTCGTCCGATCGGATTGGCCGAGCGCCGGCAGTAGTCCAGCAGCGCGGCGCGGTCGGCGTAGCGGTGCCGATTCAGGTCCTGCTCGAAGGCGCTCAAGAGATCCGTGAGCGGCTCGAGCGGCAGGTCGTGCTGACGCCGGGCTGACCGGAGCGCTTCGAAGATCGGCGCCCAGCGTGAGGACACGGCACGCCCGTCCCACATCGAGCGCAGGTCCTCGCGGTAGGCGTTCAGGTCGACGAGGCGTTGCGCCGGGGTGGCGTCGCCTTCGTCAGCCAGGTCGTCGGCGGTGCGAGCATAGGCATAGATCGCCATGATCGCGGGACGCAGCGCGGGCGGGCAGAGCCAGGAGGCAACCGGGAAGTTCTCGTAGTGCTGCGCGCTCACCCGGTCGATTGTCCATGCACTGCGCGTGGAGCGAGTCCAGCACGGGGTTTGGTCGCCCGCCGGGGTGACGGTAGGCGGCGGCTAAAATGCGGCGCTATCCGGATCGCCAGACTTGGATGGGGTCGCCGCTGCGACCCCTTTCTGCTTGTGAGCCGCGCGGGTGGCGAAATTGGTAGACGCACCAGGTTTAGGTCCTGACGCCAGCGATGGCGTGGGGGTTCGAGTCCCCCCCCGCGCACCAGAAATACAAACTGAAAGAGCCCTGAAGATCATGTCCGTTCACGTTGAAACCCTCGACAAGCTCGAGCGCCGCATCACGCTGACGCTGCCTGCCGCCTCGATCCAGTCCGAAGTCCAGGCGCGCCTGAAGAAGCTCTCGCGCACAGTCAAGGCCGATGGTTTTCGCCGGGGCAAGGTGCCGATGAGCGTGGTGACCCAGCGTTACGGCTATTCGGTGCACTACGAGGTCATGAACGACAAGGTCGGCGAGAAGTTCTCGGAGGCTGTCAACGAAGCCAAGCTGCGGGTCGCCGGTGCGCCCAAGATCAGCGAGAAGGAGGGCGCGGGTGAGGGCGAGGTCGCGTTCGACGCCACCTTCGAGGTCTATCACGAAGTCAAGCTGGCCGAGCTGTCAAACGCCGAGGTCGAGCGCGTGTCCACCGAGGTCACCGAGGCTGCCATCGACAAGACGCTCGACATCCTGCGCAAGCAGCGTCGCACTTTCGCGCAACGGCCGCAGGTCGAAGGCGCCGTGGTCGACGACCGGGTGACGATCGACTTCGAGGGCAAGCTCGACGGCGTACCCTTCGAGGGCGGCACGGCCGAGGGCTTCCAGTTCATCATCGGCGAAGGCCAGATGCTCGAGCAGTTCGACGCCGCCGTGCGCGGCATGAAGACGGGCGAGTCGAAGACCTTCCCGCTGCAGTTTCCCGAGGATTACCAGGGCAAGGACGTCGCCGGCAAGGAGGCCGACTTCCTGGTGACGGTGAAGAAGATCGAGACCCAGCACCTGCCCGAGGTCGACGCGGCGCTGGCCCAGTCGCTCGGCATCAAGGAAGGCACGGTCGAGGGGCTGCGCGCCGACGTCAAGCGCAATCTCGAGCGCGAGGTGAAGTTCCGCGTGCTGGCACGTAACAAGGCGAGCGTGATGGATGCGCTGCTTAAGTCGGCCGACCTCGACGTGCCCAAGGCGCTGGTCGCCTCAGAGGTGGCGCGAATGACGGAAGCGGCGCGCGCCGACCTCAAGAAGCGCGGCGTCAAGGACGCCGAGAACGCGCCCATCCCCGAGGGCGTGTTCGAGCCGCAGGCCGAACGCCGGGTGCGGCTCGGCCTGGTGGTCGGCGAGCTGGTGCGCGCCAACAACCTGCAGGCGCGGCCTGACCAGCTGCAGGCGCACATCGAGGAGATGTCGCAGAGCTACGAGAAGCCGGCCGAGGTGGTGCGCTGGTACTTGGGCGATCGCCAGCGGCTGGCCGAGGTGGAAGGCGTCGTGGTCGAGAACAACGTCGCTGCCTACGTGCTCGGCAAGGCCAAGGTCACGGACAAGGTGCTGCCGTTCGACGAGCTGATGACGGGCTGAACCGGTTCGATTCGGCGGGGCGTCGTGCCGGCTCGGCCGACGCCCTTGTCACGTCCGCCGCCGCAGGCTTGTGCCGACATAATCGATCCCCATCTCCGGACGGTCACTACAGAGGATACCCATGAGCGCGCTCGACACCCAAAACCTCGGCATGGTGCCCATCGTCATCGAAACCTCGGGGCGCGGCGAGCGCGCCTACGACATCTACAGCCGCCTCCTGCGCGAGCGCGTCATCTTCCTGGTCGGTCCGGTCAACGACCAGTCGGCCAACCTGGTGGTCGCGCAGATGCTGTTCCTGGAAAGCGAGAACCCGGACAAGGACATCTCGTTCTATATCAACTCCCCCGGCGGCTCGGTGACGGCGGGGATGTCGATCTTCGACACCATGCAGTTCATCAAGCCCGACGTGTCGACCTTGTGCATGGGCATGGCCGCCAGCATGGGCGCGTTCCTGATGGCGGCCGGCGCCAAGGGCAAGCGCTTCGCGCTGCCCAACTCGCGGATCATGATCCACCAGCCCTCGGGCGGCGCGCAGGGGCAGGCAAGCGACATCGAGATTCATGCGCGCGAGATCCTCAAGACGCGTGAACAGCTCAACCGCATCCTGGCCGAGCGCACCGGCCAGCCGCTCGAGAAGATTCGCTCCGATTCCGAGCGCGATTTCTTCATGGACAGCGACGAAGCCAAGGCCTACGGCCTGATCGACCAGGTGCTGGCCAAGCGTCCGTGAAGGAACTCGCCCCGACCCGTGCCAGCAGGCGAATGAAGGGTGCGATCGGGGTCTTTTTCCATGGCAGGAACGCCATTTCTTTTCAACTATCATTGATGCAGCATCACCTCGCCGCCCAGCGCAAAGCCCCTCATGGCCGATAAAAAAGGCTCTTCCAGCGAGAAAGTCCTGTACTGCTCCTTCTGCGGCAAAAGCCAGCACGAGGTGAAGAAGCTGATCGCCGGCCCGTCGGTCTTCATCTGCGACGAGTGCATCGAACTGTGCAACGACATCATCCGTGACGAAGTGCCGGGCGAGTCGGCCGAAGCCAAGGCCGCCAAGTCCGATCTGCCGATCCCGAGCGAGATCAAGGCGAGCCTGGATGAATACGTGATCGGCCAGGACGTGGCCAAGCGCGTCCTGTCGGTCGCGGTCTACAACCACTACAAGCGCCTCAAGCACATGGGCCGCGGCAAGGACGAGATCGAGCTCTCGAAGAGCAACATCCTCC
>JBDSZM010000223.1:0-4349 GCA_039925165.1 Burkholderiaceae bacterium | reverse complement strand
CACGCAGCCAAGGCGCCGGTCTGGCGCTACTACCTGAGCCGGGTGCCCGACGGGCTGCGCGGCAAGCAACCCGGCGTGCCGCACGGCGGCGAGGTCGCGCCGGTGTTCGGCACTGCCGATCTGTGCGACTGCACCGGCGCCCCGCCCACCGACCGCGACCGCGCTGCGTCGCAGGCGATGGCGGCACGTTGGGTCAGCTTCGCGCGCGATGGACGGCCCGACGTCGCCGGCCTGCCGGCCTGGCCGGCCGATGCGAAGTTCAAGAACGTGTTGCTCGAATTCGGCGACCGGCAGGTGGTGCGACCGGGGTTCATGCAGCACCGGCTCAACGCCTTCATTGGCGTCGGCAATCTGCTCGGCCGCTGACGCCTCGGGCATTGCGCGGCCGCCCAGCCGGTCGCTGGACGGCGACCTGGCTCGTGCAACACAGGTCGACGGCTCACCCGTGAACGTCGGACCGCGCCGATCGGCCATGCGTGGTCACTGGCCACTGGCCACGCTGCAGCCGGTCGTCTGACGCTGCCCTTCGCTTCGACGCCGGTGCCCGGGGCAGGACGACAATGCCCGCAATGACACGCAGGTTGATCCCATGGGCCGCGGCCGGGGTGGCGGTGTTGCTGGCCGCGCTGGGGTGGGCACTGTACCGGCCTCCGGCCGCGGCGTCGGTGCAGGTGCAGACGGCACCGCTGGTGCGCACGTTGCAGTTCAGCGGGCGGGTAACGACGCTGTCCCGGGTCGAGGTCGGCAGCACGGTCACGGGCCGCGTCGCCACGGTGGCGGTGCGCGAAGGCGATTCGGTCACGGCCGGTCAGGTGCTCCTGCGGCTGGAGGACGACGAATGGCGCGCGGCGCTGGCGCAGGCCGAGGCCGGTGCGCGTCAGGCGGCGGCCCGCCTGGTGGGGTTGCGCGGCGGCTCGCGCGACGCGGCCAGTGCCGGCGTCGCCCAGGCCGACGCCCAGCTGCGCGCTGCCGAAGCCGAGTTGCGCCGCACCCGCGACCTGGTAGCGCAGGGCTTTCTGGGTCAGGCGCGGCTCGACGAGGTCGCGCGCGCCGCCGCGGTGGCCCGGGCCCAGCGCACGGCAGCGCAAGCGCAACGCCAGGGGCTCGACAACACCGGCAGCGACATCGTGCAGGCCCGAGCGCAGTTGACGCTGTCGGAAGCTGCCACCGACGCGGCCCGCGTCCGGTTGTCGCAGTCGGTGGTCCGCGCCCCTGCCGATGCGCGGGTGCTGGGTCGCGAGGTCGAGCCCGGGCAGATCGTGCAGCCCGGGCGCGCATTGCTGACGCTGGCACTGGCCGGCCCGCTGGAACTGGTGGCGCAGGTGGACGAACGCTTTCTCGAAGAGCTGAAGCCCGGCCAGACCGCGGCCGTGGTGGCCGATGCCTTTGCACAGCAGCGCTTCACGGCCACGCTGGCCCGCATCGCGCCGCGCGTCGATGCCCAGCGTGGGTCGATCGAGCTGCGCTTCTCGGTGCCGACGGTGCCCGGCTTCCTGCGCGAGGACATGACGCTGTCGCTGGAAGTGACCACCGCGGAACGCCCGCACGCACGCGTGCTGCCACTGGCCGCCCTGCGCACCAGCAGCACCGAAGACCGGCCCGGCAGCAACGTCGTCTGGCTCGCACAGGACGGCCGCGTGCGGGCACGCCCGGTGCGGCTGGGGCTGCGCACCCTGTCGGCGGTGGAGGTGATCGACGGCGTAGCCGATGGCGAAACGGTGCTGGTCGGCGACAGCCCGCTGCCCGGTCGACGGGTGCGGCCGCAGCCGATCGGCCCGGCCCTCGCGGCGTCGACCCGCGGGGCGACGGTGGGTGATGGCGGCGCAGCGCTGAGCAATGCGATGGGCCGATGATGAAGGCGTCGCGCCAGCATCGGTGCCGCCGGTGAGCGGCCTGGGTTTCGAGCGCCGCGTCGCGCTGCGCTTCCTGATCGAGGGCCGCATGCAGTCGCTGCTGATCATTGTCGGTGTGGCCGCCGGGGTGGCGGTGGTGACCTATATCTCGGCCCTGATCAGCGGCCTGCAGGCGAGCACGCTGGAGAAGACGCTGGGCGCACAGGCGCACATCACCATCAGCGCGCGCGACGACGCGGTGGCACCGGCGCGCCAGCGTGCGGCCAGCGAGTCGCTGTTCACGCGCACCCAGCCGCGCGATCAGCGTCCGCGATCGATCGCCGACTGGCCGGCATTGATGATCGAGCTGCAGACGCGGCCCGGGGTGGCCGCGGTGTCGCCGATGATCAGCGCCGCCGGGCTGGGCCAGCGGGGCGAGGCCAGCAAGGCGATCGCGCTGCTCGGCATCGACCTCGAGCGCTACGACCGCATCGTGCAGCTGCGCGGCAAAGTGGTGGCGGGCACGGCCCGCTTGAGCCCCGGCGAAGCGATGCTGGGCATGGAACTGGCCGCCGACCTGGGCTTGTCGATCGGCGACCGCTTCACCATCAGCACCGGCAGCATCAGCGACGGTGCCCGTGTGACGGCGCTGGTCGACCTGGGCGTGCGCGAACTCAACCGCCGCACGGTGTACCTGCCCTTGCGCAGCGCGCAGAGCCTGGTCGGGCTGCCTGGCGGCGCCACCAGCCTGGACCTGCGGCTCGACGACGTCTGGGCCGCCGGCACCCTGGCCGCGGCGCTGCAGGCGCAACTGCCGTACCGCGTGGAGAGCTGGCAGCAGGCGAATGCGCAACTGGTGTCGGCGCTGAACGCGCAGAGCATCAGCACCGCGATCATCCGCGGCGTGGTGGCGGTGGTGGTGGTGCTGGGCATCGCCAGCGTGCTGGTGGTTTCGGTGGTGCAGAAGCAGCGCGAGATCGGCATCCTGCGCGCCATGGGCGCCACGCGAGCGCAGGTGCAACTCGTGTTCCTGCTACAGGGGGCGGTGGTGGGCGCGCTCGGTTCGGTGCTGGGCGTGGGACTGGCGGCAGCGCTGATCGAAGGCTTCACGCGTTTTGCGCGTGGCAGCGACGGGCTGCCGCTGTTCTCCATTGCGCTGCCGCCGATGCTGGCATTGCAGGTGGCGCTGGGCGCCACGGTCGCCGGCGTGTTGGCGGCTCTGGCGCCGGCCCGGCGCGCCGCGGCGCTCGACCCGGCGCAGGCGATCCGGATATGACGCGGTCGTGAGGGCCGCCGCGTGAACGCGTCCGCCGAGCTGGTCGCCCTGAGCGGGCTGCGCAAGTCGTACCACCTCGGGCGGCCGAACGAGGCCGAGGTGCTGCATGGTCTGGACCTGCGCCTGGGACGCGGCGAGTTCGTCGCGCTGATCGGCCCGTCGGGCTCGGGCAAGAGCACGCTGCTCAACATCCTGGGCCTGCTCGAGCGACCCACCGCCGGCAGCTACCGGCTGCTGGGCCAGGAGACCAGCACGCTGGGCGACCAGGCGCTGACCCTGCGCCGGCGCGAGGCGCTGGGCTTCGTCTTCCAGTTCCACCACCTCCTGCCGGCCTTCAGCGCGCTGGAGAACGTGACGCTGCCGGCGCTGATGCGCGACGGCCGCGTCAGCGCCAGCGCACTGGCATCGGCCACCGCGATGCTCACTGCGGTGGGGCTGGCCGATGCGCTGCACAAACGGCCCGGCGAGTTGTCCGGCGGCATGCAGCAGCGCGTGGCGATCGCGCGCGCGATCGTCAACGAGCCGCCGCTGGTGCTGGCGGACGAGCCCACCGGCAACCTCGACAGCGCCAGCTCCGACGAGGTCTTCCGCGTGATGCGGCGGATGCACGGCGAGCGCGGCACCGCCTTCCTGGTCGTGACCCACGACCCGCGGCTGGCCGACCGCTGCGACCGCGTGATCAACCTGGTGGACGGCCAGATCGAGAGCGACACACCGCGCGCAGCGGCTGCGCCGGCGGTGGGTCGATCCGGCTGAACATTCCCGACGCGCCCGCCGCGCGGACCGAACTCCACCAGCACCGTCGGAGGGTTCGATACCCGGCTCTGTCCATCGACGGGCCGGTCCGACGCACCAGTACGACGTCGAGCCTCCGCTGCGTCTACGTGCGCGACCAGGACCTCAACCTGATCGAGCTTTCGGAGGGGGTGGCTGACGTCGACAAGCTCGCGAGGCCTGGGTCGGCGGCTCGCCTCTGACAGTCGGACTTCGGCTATCGGCCCTCTGCCGCCGTCCGCGACCGACAGCTCAATGGGAACCTGATCACATCAGAACCAGAGCATCCAACGGACTGCTCACCGCGCCGCTGATTGCCTTTGTGACCTCAAGGACCTGACGGAGCCACTGATGAAGCCTTCATGACCCCTCGGTTCGCGCCCTGTCAGCGGCGTTCCGCGCCGCGGCGCGCCGTCCTGTCGCCAGGCGCTGGCAGCGGCGGCGGGCGGGCACGACATTAGCGGCAC
>JBDSZM010000222.1:0-3488 GCA_039925165.1 Burkholderiaceae bacterium | reverse complement strand
CGCGCTGGCCCTGTTCTGGCTTCTCGGCGCGACCGTCTTCTACCAGTTCTTCACCCGCTACGCGCTCAACAACTCGGCCTCGTGGACCGAGGAGATCGCGCGCTACCTGCTGATCGGTGTGGTCTTCGTCGGCGCCTCGATCGGCGTGGCGAAGAACAACCACATCCAGGTCGACCTGCTGTACCGCTATCTGCCGGCGTCGGTGAGCCGCGCGCTCGCCATCGCGGTCGATGGGCTGCGCGTCGCCTTTCTGGGGGCGATGAGCGTGTACACGCTGCAGATGATGCAGAAGATGGGTTCGTACCAGATGACCATCATCGATCTGCCGATGAACATCGTCTACGGCGTGGTGCTGTTCGGCTTCATTGCGATGACGCTGCGCTCGGTGTGGGTCGCGCGCATTCACTGGCGGCGCGGCTATACCGTACTCGAGCGTCCCGACACGGACATCAACGACCGATGAACGACCGACGCCCGACCACCCGCGCCCGCGGCCTGCCATGCTGAAGATCATCTTCCTCGTCCTGATGGTCAGCGGTCTGCCGGTCGCGATCGCGATGGCCGGCTCGTCGCTGCTGTACATCCTGATCAGCGGCGACCTGCCGCCGTTCACCGTGATCCACCGGATGATCGGCGGCATCGACAGCTTTCCGCTGCTGGCGGTGCCGTTTTTCATCCTGGCCGGCAACCTGATGAACAACGCCGGCATCACCAACCGGATCTACAACTTCGCGCTCGCGCTGGTCGGCTGGTTGAAGGGCGGCCTCGGCCACGTCAATGTGGTCGGCTCGGTCATCTTCGCCGGCATGAGCGGCACCGCCATCGCCGATGCGGCGGGCTTGGGCACGGTCGAGATCAAGGCCATGAAGGACCACGGCTACGACCTCGAATTCGCGGTCGGCGTGACCGCCGCGTCGGCCACCCTCGGTCCGATCATTCCGCCGTCGCTGCCCTTCGTCATCTACGCGATGATGGCCAACGTCTCGGTCGGCGCGCTCTTTCTGGCCGGCATCCTGCCCGGCGTGCTGATGGCGCTGCTGATGATGGCGACGGTCGCCTACTACGCGCACAAGAACAATTGGGGCGGCGACGTGCCGTTCTCCTGGAGCCGGATCGGGCGCGCGCTGGTCGAGCTCGCGGTCGTCGTCGTCTGGCCGGTCGGCACCTGGGCCCTGGTCAACAAGCTCGACCTGCCGGCGCAGCCGGTGGTATTCGGTGCGCTGGTCACGCTGTTCCTGCTCGACTGGCGGTTCCGGTTCCAGGCGGTGCTGCCGATCATGACGCCGGTGCTGCTGATCGGCGGCATGACGACCGGCCTGTTCACGCCCACCGAAGGCGCGATCGCCGCAAGTGCCTGGGCGCTCTTCCTCGGCCTCGTGTGGTATCGCACGATGAGCCTGAAGATGTTCGTCAAGGTCAGCCTCGACACCGTCGAGACCACCGCGACCGTCATGTTCATCGTCGCCGCCGCGTCGATCTTCGGCTGGATGCTCACGGCGACGGGCGTGACGGCGCAGATCGCGAGCTGGGTGCTGGCCGTCACCAACAGCCCGTGGCTGTTCCTGCTGATGGCCAACCTGCTGATGCTCTTCGTCGGCTGCTTCCTGGAGCCCACCGCGGCCATCACCATCCTGGTCCCGATCCTGTTGCCGATCGCGCGCCAGCTCGGTGTCGACCCGGTCCACTTCGGCCTGGTGATGGTGCTGAACCTGATGATCGGCCTGCTGCACCCGCCGATGGGCATGGTGCTGTTCGTGCTCGCGAGGGTCGCCAAGCTCAGCGTCGAGCGCACGACGATGGCGATCCTGCCGTGGCTGGTGCCGCTGCTCGGCAGCCTGGTGATACTGACCTACATCCCTGCGATCTCGCTGTGGTTGCCCAAGACGATGGGCATGTGAGTTGGGACCGACGCCCATGAGCCGCATCACGGGGGTCGAGCTGCTGCGGGTCGACCTGCCGCCGCCGGTGCCGCGCAGCGATGCGATCCAGTCCTTCGTGACGCAAGAAACGCCAATCGTGCGCCTGCATGTCGACGACGATGAGGGCGGCACCCGCACCGGAACCGGCTACAGCTACACCATCGGCACCGGCGGCTCGTCGGTGCTGGCGCTGTTGCGCGACCACCTTGCGCCGCGCCTCATCGGACGCGACCCGTCACGGATCGAGCAGCTCTGGCGCGAGTTGCTGTTTTCGACCCACGCGACCAGCGTCGGCGCGATCACGAGTCTGGCACTGGCCGCCATCGACACCGCACTGTGGGACTGGCGCTGCCGGCGCGACGGCGTGCCGCTGTGGGTTGCGGCCGGCGGGGCGCAGTCGTCGGTGCCGGTCTACACGACCGAGGGCGGCTGGCTGCACCTGCCGGTCGACACCCTGGTGCGGCAGACGCTCGAGGCGCAGGCGGCCGGCTTTCTCGGCGCCAAGCTCAAGGTCGGCAAGCCGCGCCTGGCCGAGGACGTCGAGCGGCTGCGGGCGGTGCGCGAGGCGGTCGGCGACGCCTTCGAGCTGATGGTCGACGCCAACCAGTGCTACACGCTCGGCGAAGCCCTGCGGCGGGCCCCGCGCTATGCCGACCTCGGCATCGGCTGGTTCGAGGAGCCGCTGCCGGCCGACGACCTGAGCGGCCACGCGCGTCTCGCGGCCCAGGGCGCGCTGCCGATCGCGGTCGGCGAGTCGCTCTACTCGCCCGGCCAGTTTGCCGACTACATCCGGGCCGACGCCTGCCACATCGTGCAGGTCGACGTGGCGCGGGTCGGCGGCATCACGCCGTGGCTCAAGGTCGCGCACCTGGCCGAGGCCTGCAACCTGGCGGTCGCGCCGCACTTCCTGATGGAGCTGCACGTCTCGCTGTGCGCCGCGGTGCCGAATGCGGCCTGGCTCGAGCACATCCCGCAGCTCGATGCGGTGGCGACGAGCCGGGTCGCGATCGAGGCCGGCCGCGCCACGCCGCCGTCGACGCCGGGCATCGGCATCGAGTGGGACTGGGACGCGCTGCGGGCGCGGGCGTCCGAGCACGCCGAGATCGGCGAACGCCACTGATCCGGAGCATCACGCGATGAGCCACCGCCTCGCCGGCAAGACCGCTTTCCTCACCGCCGCCGCGCACGGCATCGGCCGCGCCACCGCGCTCGCTTTCACCCGCGAAGGGGCGCGCGTGATCGCCACCGACGTCGACGCGGCGGGGCTCGCCACGCTGGCGCGCGAGTGCGGCTGCGAGGTGCACCGGCTCGACGCGACCGACGGTGCGGCCATCACCGCGTTGGCACGCGAAGTCGGCACGATCCAGATCCTGTTCAACGCCGCCGGGATCGTGCATGCCGGCAGCGTGCTCGACGCCACCGAGGCCGATTGGGACCTGGCGTTCGATCTCAACGCGCGTTCGATGGCGCGCACCATCCGCGCCTTCCTGCCCGGCATGCTGGCGCAGGGCGCGGGGGCCATCGTCAATATCGCCTCGGTGGCGAGCAGCGTGCGCGGGGTGCCGAACC
>JBDSZM010000221.1:0-5082 GCA_039925165.1 Burkholderiaceae bacterium | reverse complement strand
GGCATGTCGATGTCGGCCAGCGGGCGCAGTTCGACGTGCCCGATGCCCAGGCGTTGCAGCCGCTGGCGCGTCTCGGCCATGACCGCCGAAGTGCTCCACGCCATGGCGTCGAAGAGTGCCGGCGCGGGCCGGGTCAGGCCGACCAGCGCATAGCCACCGTCGAGCGCCGGGCCGAACACCGCCGGGTGCGCCGCGAGAGCGGCGGCGGCCTGCCTCAGGAAGGCGGCGTCGAGGTCGGGCGCATCGGTGCCGATCAGCAGGGCGGCCGGCGCGCGGTGCAGGGCGCGGGCCAGGGCGCGGTGCATGCGCGCGCCCAGGTCGCCGTCGCCCTGCAACGTGCGCTCGAGGCCGTGGCGCCGCGCCAGCGCCTCGAAGACCGGGTCGTCGGCATCGGGTGTGCAGCACAGTTCGACCGCGCCGAGCCCGGCCTCGACCGCCGCCTCGACCGCATGCGTCAGCAAGCGCGCCGCCAGGTCGGCCGCGCCTTGCGCGCCGAGCGCCGGGATCAGCCGGGTCTTGGCCAGACCGGGCTGCGGCGCCTTCGCGAAGACGATGACGGTCGCGGCCAGCGCGGCCATCAGCGGTAGCGGCGCGCCAGACGCTTGGGCGACACGCCGAGCCAGTACAGCGCGCGCAGGCGCCACATCAGGAAGATGGTGGGCCACACGCCGTCGCGTTCCCAGCGCCGCCCCGAGGTGACGACGCGGTCCTTCAGGCAGACCGGGCGCCCGAACTGGCGGCGCAGGCTGCGGCTCAGCTCCAGGTCTTCCATCAGCGGCTGGTCCGGGAAGCCACGCACCGCATCGAAGGCCTCGCGGGTGACGAAGATGGCCTGGTCGCCGGTCGCGATGCCGGTCAGCCGCGAGCGCCGGTTCATCAGCGCCGCGACGGTACGCAGCATGGGATGGCGACCGTCGATGCGCACGTCGAAGCGGCCCCAGGCCGCGCCACGCCGCGCCAGACCCGCGTCGATGAGCGCGGCGGCATCGGGCGGCAGGGTGGTGTCGGCGTGCAGGAAGAGCAGCACCTCGGCGCCCGCCTTCGAGGCGCCGGCATTCATCTGGCGGGCCCGGCCGCGCAGCGAGTTGACGACCCGGTCGGCCAGCCCGCCCTGCGCCACCGCCAGCGTGTCGTCGCGGCTCTGCCCGTCAACCACGATCAACTCCACCCCCCGCGCGCGCAGGGGCGCCAGGGCCTGCAATGCGGGTTGCAGGGTCGCGCCCTCGTTGTAGACGGGCATGACGATCGACAACCGGCACGTCATGGGCGCGCCGGCGGCCTTCATCGTCGCCCCGCCGGGGCGTGGGGCGGGTGCAGGTGCTCAGGAGCCGGAAGACCTCTCATGCCGCCTTCAATGCCCCGCCGCAACTGCTGCCCTGGCCGGCGGTGCAGCCGTAGCAGTGATCGGCCACGCGCACCGCGCCGCCTTGCAGGTCGCGCGCGAGCAGATCGCGCAAATGCGGTCGCGGCGCGCCGGCCAGGCGCAGCGGCAGGCCGAGCATCTGGTTGAAATCGCAGTCGTAGAGATAGCCCTGCCAGTCGACGCTGACGAGTGACTTGCACATCACCGTATCGAGGTTGGCGGGCTGGTAGGCATCTTTCAGGAGCCGCAGGTAACCGGCGAACTCGCCCTTTGAGACGAGCGTGCTGCCGAAGCGCTGGATCGGCATGTTGGCGAGCGCATAGAGCGCGTTGAACTCGATCCCGAAATGCTGCCCCAGTTCGCGCTTGTAGTCGGCCTCGAGCTCGACCTGCGGCGGCGGGAGTGCCGCGCCCTGTGGGTTGTAGACGAGGTTGAGCGCGAGCGCGCCGTCCGGGCGCCCGTAACCGAGCGCGTTGAGCTTCTGCAGCGCCGCGATGCTCTTGTCGAACACGCCCTCGCCGCGCTGGCGGTCGACCCGTTCGAGCGAATAGCAGGGCAGGCTGGCGACCACTTCCACGCCTTCGTCGGCGAGGAACTCGGCCAGATCCTCCTGCCCCGGTTCGAACAGGATGGTCAGGTTGCAGCGGTCGATCACGTGCACGCCGAGCCGGCGCGCCGCGCGCACCAGCGGGCGGAAGTTGGCGTTCAGCTCCGGTGCGCCGCCGGTCAGGTCGAGCGTCTGCAGCTTGCGCGCGGCCAGCACCTGCAGCACCAGCTCGATGGTCTCGGCGTCCATCGCCTCGGTGCGCTGCGGGCTGGCGGCGACGTGGCAATGCAGGCAGCTCTGGTTGCAGCGGTAGCCCAGGTTGACCTGCAGCGTCGTCGGGCGCTGGCGCGACACGGCGGGGAAGTCGGTGCGTGCCAGCAAGGGCAGGGTCGGGTGCATGCAGGTTCCAATGGGCGGCCAGGGACAGGAGGGTGCTTGGCGGCCGCCGGGTCCGATCGGCGGCGTCCGTGCCGCGGGCCGCGGCGCCGGACGCAGCTTAGCGGCGATGGCGGGGGTCGTCCGGACCGGGGTTGTTGCGGTCAGGCGGCTGGGCGGCCACCACCGACAGGCTGGCGGCGCGGACCCGGATCTCGATCCGCTCGGCCTCGGGCAGGGGCTCGCCGTCGGCGGCCAGGGGCAACGCCGGCAGCGACCGCAGACGCAGGGTCTCGAAGCCGACGCTGTGCACCTGCGCGTGGCCAAGATGGCGTCCGCTCATCAGCAGCGGCAGCATGCGCACCACGCCCAGGCGCCCGAACCGGCCGGCCAGCAGCAGGTCGAGCCGACCGTCGTCGAGCGAAGCCGCGGGCACCGCGGGCATGCCGGCGCCGTAGGTCGGCGTGTTCAGGGTCGAGGCGAACAGCAGCGTGCGCTCGTGCGCCGCCCCGCCGTCGAGCGTCAGCTGCACCGTCCAGCGGCGCAGCGCCGCGAGTTCGCGCAGGGTCGCCCAGGCGTAGCGCGGCTGTCCGCGCAGCCAGACCGGGCCGGCGTGGGCCCGCCGCGCCACCGCGGCGTCGAAGCCGGCCGCCAGACTCGAGACGAACGGCACCGCCACGCCGTCGGCCACGCACAGGCCGGTGTCGATGCGCCGCGGCAGGCCCGAGAGCGCCAGGCCGAGCGCCTGTGGCCACCGCATGCCGTGCAGCCCGAGCGCGCGGGCCAGGTCGTTGCCGCTGCCGACCGGCACCACCGCCAGCCGGTGCCGATGCGTCAGCAGCACCGGCAACATCTGGTGCAGGGTGCCGTCGCCGCCGACCAGCACGACGCGGGTGCGCGCCGGCAGGCAGCGCAAGGTGGCGCGGGCGCGCTCGACGCTGTCGGGCTCGAACAAGGGAACGCCCGGCGCGTGCGCCGCCAGCCAGTCGCGCATCGGCGCGGCCAGCGCCGCCGCGCGTCCGCCCGCCGCGGCGGGATTCAACAGCACCACGGTCGACGCCATGGCCGGGATTGAAGCAGAAGCGCCGTTACAGTGATCCCACACGGGGAGGCCGCATGGAACAGCAGGTCGTGGCACCGATGGCGTGCAGCGTGGTGATGCTCGCGGTGGCGCCCGGCGACGCGCTCCGGCGCGGCCAGCTGATGTGCGTGCTCGAGGCGATGAAGATGGAACACGAGCTGCTGGCGCCCGAGCACGGCCGCGTGCTGCGGCTGGCGGTCGCCGCCGGACAGGCCGTCGAGGCCGGCGCGCCGCTCCTCATCTGGCGGAGCGAGGCCGCGCCCGGCGACCTCGAAGCAACACGGCCGTCCGGCCCGGTCGATGCGGGCACGTCGGTGCTGCGTCCCGACCTGCAGGCGCTGATCGAGCGGCAGGCGCATACGCTCGATGCGAACCGGCCCGAGGCGGTGGCGCGGCGTCGCGCGCGCGGCCAGCGCACCGCGCGCGAGAACATCGCCGCCGCCTGCGATGCGGGCAGCTTCGTCGAATACGGCGCGCTCGCGATTGCCGCGCAGGGCCGGCGTCGCAGCCATGACGACCTGGTCCGCCACACGCCCGCCGACGGCATGGTGACCGGCCTCGGCGACATCAATGCCGGCCGCTACGTGCCGATGCCCGGGTCGGCCGCCACCCGCTGTGTCGTGATGGCCTACGACGCGACGGTGCTGGCGGGCACCCAGGGCCTGCGCAACCACCAGAAGACCGACCGCATGCTCGGCCTCGCGCGGCAGGGCCGGCTGCCGGTGCTGCTGTTCGCCGAGGGTGGCGGCGGGCGACCCGGCGATACCGATGCGGCGGTGCTGGCCGGCCTGTACCTGCCGACCTTCGCCAGCTTCGCCGGCTTGTCGGGCCGGGTGCCGCTGGTGGGGGTCGCTGCCGGCCGCTGCTATGCCGGCAACGCGGCCCTGCTGGGTTGCTGCGACGTGATCATCGCGACCCGCGACAGCAACATCGGCCTCGGCGGGCCGGCCATGGTCGAGGGCGGCGGGCTCGGCGTCCACACGCCCGAGCAGATCGGGCCGAGCGCGGTGCAGTCGGGCAACGGCGTGATCGACGTGCTGGTGGCCGACGAGGTCGAGGCGGCGGCGGTGGCGCGCCGGGTGCTGGGCTGCTTTCAGGGTCGCAGCGTGCGCCGCGACGGCGATCCGCCCTGGAGCGATGCGACCGCGCAGGCTTTTCGCGAGGTGCTGCCGGCCAGCCGCACCCGCAGCTACGACATGCGCGCGGTGTTGCGGCTGGTCGCCGACACCGGCACGCTGCTCGAGCTGCGTGCCGGTCACGCGCCCGGCGTGCTGACGGCGCTGGCGCGGATCGAGGGCCGGCCGGTCGGGCTCCTGGCCAGCAACCCAGCGCACCTGGGCGGCGCGCTCGACGCCGAGGCGGCTGACAAGGCGTCACGCTTCATGGCGCTGTGCGATGCACGCAGCCTGCCGCTGGTGTCGCTGGTCGACACGCCCGGTTTCATGGTCGGTCCGGACAGCGAGGCGCAGGCCCATGTGCGGCGCGCCGGGCGGCTGTTCATCGAGGGCGCACGGCTGCGGGTGCCGATCCTCGCGGTGGTGCTGCGCAAGGCCTACGGGCTCGGCGCGATGGCAATGACCGGCGGTGGGTTTCACGTCCCGTTCGCGACCGTCGCGTGGCCCGGCGGCGAGTTCGGCGCGATGGGTCTGGAGGGCGCGGTGCGGCTCGGTTACCGCAAGGAGCTGGCCGCCGCGGCCGACCCGGCGGCGCGCGCGG
>JBDSZM010000220.1:0-2593 GCA_039925165.1 Burkholderiaceae bacterium | reverse complement strand
CGCGTGTCGTCGAGACCGCGAAGGCGATCAACATTCCGAACGACCAGCGGCTGCTGCTGGTCGAGCCGCAGGAGTTCGTGATCGACGGCCACGAGGTCAAGGAGCCGATCGGCATGAGCGGCGGCCGGCTCGAGGTCAAGGTCCACATCGTGACCGGGGCGCAGAGCGCGGCCGAGAACATCGTCAAGTGCGTGCGGCGCTGCGGGTTGGAAGTGGATCAGCTGGTGCTGAATCCTTCGGCATCGAGTCATGCGGTGCTGACCGACGACGAGAAGGAGTTGGGCGTGGCACTGGTCGATATCGGTGCCGGCACCACCGATGTCGCCATCTTCACCGGTGGGGCGATCCGTCATACCGCGGTGATCCCGATCGCCGGCGACCTCATCACGAGCGACATCGCGATGGCGCTGCGCACGCCGACCAAGGACGCGGAAGAGATCAAGGTCGAGTACGGCGTGGCCAAGCAGCTGCTGGCCGACCCGAGCGAGCAGCTCGAGGTGCCGGGCCTGGGGGACCGCGCACCGCGGATGCTCTCCCGCCAGGCGCTGGCCGGCGTGATCGAGCCGCGCATCGAGGAGATCTATTCGCTGGTGCACCAGGTGATCCGCGAGAGCGGCTACGAGGAGCTGCTGTCGAGCGGCATCGTCATCACCGGCGGCGCGGCGGTGATGCCCGGCATGGTCGAGCTCGGCGAGGACATCTTCCTGAAGCCGGTGAGGAAGGGCGTGCCGACCTATCACGGCGCGCTCTACGACATGGTGAGCAACCCGCGTTCGGCGACCGTGATGGGCCTGCTCGAGGAAGCCCGCATCGCGCGCAGCCGTGGCATCCGCGCGGCCCAGCAGGCGGGCTCGGTCAAGACCCTCTTCGGCCGGGCCAAGGACTGGTTCCTGGGCAACTTCTGACGGCCGCGAGGACGACACCATGCAAAGCCATCTGCACCCGGTCCGCGGCGCCCGGCACGGTCGCGACCCGCCGGGACGAATACGAAGAGATGGATGACCCCGGACCCTGGCTGCGGCCAGGCCACCGGGGCGGAGATCGAGGTGATGGGGTTATGGGTACACGCACACAACGGCAACTGCAACGAAACACTGGAGTAAAGACATGCCTATCGAAATGATCGAAGAGTTCAACCTGGGCACCCAGATCAAGGTGATCGGGGTCGGCGGCGGCGGCGGCAACGCGGTCGATCACATGATCTCGAAGAACGTCCAAGGGGTCGAGTTCATCGTCGCCAATACCGACGCGCAGGCGCTCAACCGCTCGAGCGCACAGCAGCTGATCCAGCTCGGCAGCACCGGCCTGGGGGCGGGCTCCAAGCCGGCGGTCGGACAGTCGGCGGCCGAGGAGGCCGAGGAGCAGATCCGCGCCAGCATCGAGGGCGCGAACATGCTCTTCATCACCGCCGGCATGGGCGGCGGCACCGGCACCGGCGCCGCGCCGGTGATCGCACGCATCGCCAAGGACATGGGCATCCTGACGGTCGGCGTGGTGACCAAGCCGTTCGAGTTCGAGGGCAACCGACGCATGAAGGCAGCCGACGCCGGCCTGGCCGAACTCGAGGCCAATGTCGACTCGCTGATCGTGATCCTGAACGAGAAGCTGCTCGAGGTGCTGGGCGACGACGTGACGCAGGACCAGGCCTTCGCGCATGCCAACGACGTGCTGCGCAATGCGGTCGGCGGCATCAGCGACATCATCCACGTGCCGGGCCTCGTCAACGTCGACTTCGAGGACGTGAAGACGGTCATGAGCGAGCCCGGCAAGGCGATGATGGGCACGGCCATCGCGAGCGGCCCGGACCGCGCCAACAAGGCGGCCGAAGGCGCGGTCGCGTGTCCGCTGCTCGAAGGCATCGACCTGTCGGGCGCACGCGGCGTGCTGGTGCTGATCGCGGCGAATCGCAACAACTTCAAGCTCGCCGAAAGCCGCAACGCGATGACGACGATCCGGCGCTTCGCTGCCGAGGACGCGCACGTCATTTTCGGCACCGCCTACGACGAAAACCTGGGCGACCAGCTGCGCGTGACCGTGATCGCCACCGGTCTGAGTCCGTCCAAGCGGACCCAGACGACGCCGATGACGGTGGTCCACAGCATGCCGGCGCAGCGCACCGGCACGCACGACCTGCCGGTCCTCAACATGCCGTCGCAGCCGGCGACGGCGCCGCACGACTACAGCGGCCTCACGACCCCGAGCGTGTGGCGCACCGGCCGCACCGCGGCGGCCAAGGTCGATGCGCTGGCGAGCAACGGGATGGACGAGATCGAGATTCCGGCGTTTTTGCGGAAGCAGGCGGACTGAGGTTGCTTGGGCCTTCGGCCTTGCCTTTGTCCCTGCGGGGGCGGGCAGGGACGGGGCCGGGGCTCGGGGCCGGCCGACGTGTGAACGTTGGTCGGCCTTGTCGTTTCCGATCGCTGATGGATTGCCACGAAGTCGTCGTTCGATGACGGCTGCTATTTGCTATTGCAACGTCGTGCTCGGGGCGAGGCCCAGCCGGGAATCCGCCCCGGCGGGCGGGTAACTTTCTTTGCTGCGCCAAAGAAAGTCACCAAAGAAAGGCGCTCAACGCCAGCCATTTGAGTCCTAC
>JBDSZM010000219.1:0-2665 GCA_039925165.1 Burkholderiaceae bacterium | reverse complement strand
CGGTCTCGCCTTGCGGCATCTCCTGCAAGGTCGCCGGGTCGACGATGCGCGAATCGACGTCGAACATCGGAATGCCGAGGCACTGCGGCTTGGCGCGCTGCGGCGGGTTGAGGTGCGTCGCGGCCAGCGTCTCCGACATGCCGTAGCCCTCGACATACGGCAGCCCGGTCGCGTCGTGCAAGGCAGCGACGATGGCCGCCGGCATCGCCGCGCCGCCGCCGCGGATCACCTGCAGGCTCGACAGGTCGAGCTCGGCGAGACGCGGGTTCGACAGGAAGTCGATCATCATGGTCGAGATCGCCGACCACACGGTGATGCGATGGCGCCGCATGGATTCGGCCGCGGCATCGCGGTCCCAGCGCGCCAGCACGACGATCGTGCCGCCGGCGAACAGCGGCCCGCTCATGCCGCCGACCATGCCGGTCACGTGGAAGAGCGGCATGGCCGACAGGAACACCGCATCCTGCGTGCGGCCGAACCACTGGATGCCGCCGACGAGCGTGGCCATCGCGCCGCGGTGCGTGTGCATGCAGCCCTTGGGCCGGCCGGTGGTGCCCGAGGTGTAGGGCATCACACACAGGTCGTCGGGTCCGGCCGTGAGCGGCCCCGGCGTGCGGCCGGCATCGAGCAGCGCGTGCCACGGCGTCACGCCCGGGCCGCCGACCGCGCGCCGCGGCTCGGCGACGAAGGCCGGCACCGGCAGGTCGGTGGGACGCGAGAGGTGGTCGGAATAGGTCGCGACGATCGCGTGGCGCAGGCCTTCTCCGCCGTGCAGCAGCGGCTGCACTTCGCCGAGCAGATCCTGCGGCACGAAGGCGACGGCGGCGCCGCTGTCGGCAACGTAGTGGCGCAACTCCTCGCGCCGGTTCATCGGGTTCACCGGCACCACCACCGCATTGGCGCGCAGGATGGCGTAGAACGCGAGCGCCCATTGCGGGCTGTTCTGCATGTACAGCAGCACCCGGTCGCCGGCCTGCACGCCGCAGTCGTGCTGCAGGAAGCCGGCGACGCATTCGCACTCGCGCTTGAACTGCGCGTAGGTGATCGGCGTGTCGTAGAAGACGATGTAGGGCTTGTCGGGATAGCGCGCCGCCGACACCTCGACGTTGAACCAGAGGTTGGTCTCGGGCAGCGTCAGATGCCGCGCCAATCCCGGCGGCCAGCAGTCGACGCCTGTGCCGGACATGGGCTCAGCCCCGCTCCAGCCAGCGCGCCAGCTCGACCTTGGCGATCGCATTGCGGTGCACCTCGTCGGGCCCGTCGGCGAAGCGCAGGGTTCGCGAGCTGGCATAGGCACGCGCCAGCCCGAAGTCGTCGCTGACGCCGCCGCCGCCGTGCACCTGCATCGCCCAGTCGATGACCTGGCAGGCCATGGTCGGCGCGGCGACCTTGATCATCGCGATCTCCTGGCGCGCGTCCTTGTTGCCCACCGTGTCCATCTTGTGCGCGGCGTGCAGCACGAGCCAGCGGGTCTGGTCGATCATGATCCGCGCGTTGGCGATGCGCTCGCGCGTGACGCCCTGGTCCGCAATCTTGCGACCGAAGGCGACGCGGTCCAGCGAGCGCTTGCACATCATCTCGAGCGCGCGCTCGGCCCGGCCGATCAGCCGCATGCAGTGGTGGATGCGGCCCGGGCCGAGCCGGCCCTGCGAAATCTCGAAGCCGCGGCCTTCGCCGAGCAGCATGTTGGACACCGGCACACGCACGTTCTCGAACAGCACCTCGGCGTGGCCGTGCGGCGCGTCGTCGTAGCCGAACACGGGCAGATGCCGCAGCACCTTCACGCCGGGGGCGTCCATCGGCACCAGGATCATCGACTGCTGCTGGTGCCGGTTGGCGTGCTGCGGATCGGACTTGCCCATCACGATCAGGATCTTGCAGCGCGGATCGTTGGCGCCCGAGGTCCACCACTTGCGCCCGTTCACGACGTAGTGGTCGCCGTCCCTCTCGATGCGCGCCTCGATGTTGGTCGCATCGCTCGAGGCCACGTCGGGCTCGGTCATCGCGAAGGCGGAGCGGATCGTGCCTTCGAGCAGCGGCGCCAACCACTGCCGCTGGTGCTCCGGCGTGCCGTAGCGCACCAGCGTCTCCATGTTGCCGGTATCGGGCGCCGAGCAGTTGAAAGGCTCGGAGCCGATGTGCGAGCGGCCCATGATCTCGGCCAGCGGCGCGTACTCGAGGTTGGTCAGACCCGCGCCGTATGTCGACTCCGGCAGGAACAGGTTCCACAGCCCGGCGGCGCGCGCCTTGCGCTTGAGCTCCTCGACCACCGGCGCGGGCTGCCAGGCGTTGCCGCTGGCCCGCGCGGCGTCCATCTGCTGCTCGAACACCGGCTCGGCCGGCACGATGTGCTCGTCCATGAAGGCCTGCACGCGCTGCTGCAGGGCGATCACCTTGGGGCTGTGGGAGAAGTCCATGGGGGGGTTCCGGTCGGTTTGGATTCAGGCGCCCAGGCGCTGCGCCAGGCGCCATGCCTGCTCGGCCAGCGGACGGGCACGGGCACCGGCGGACACCGCCTGCGCATTCGACGCGTTGCCTTGCTCGGCGCGCTTAGCGATGCCCTGCAAGATGCTGGCGAGGCGGAACATGTTGAAGACGAGGTAGTAGTCCCAGTCGGCAGGGCTGACCGCCGCGCTGCGGCCGGTGCGTGTCATGTAGGCCTGCA
>JBDSZM010000218.1:0-10913 GCA_039925165.1 Burkholderiaceae bacterium | reverse complement strand
TGTTGCCGTACCACTTGTTGACCTTCTCGAAATCGATGATGTGTTCGGCTGCCATGCGTGCGGTCTTTCTTAGGGTCGCCTCAGCGCGTCTTGCTGCGGCTGACCTGGTGCTCGATCCACAGGCTGTAGCGCGACATCGAGAAGCAGACGACGAAATAGACGAGGGTGATGAAGAGATAGCCTTCGATCTTGAACGGCCGCCACTCGGCGTCGGAGTTAAGCGCCAGGCTGAGCGCCCCGGTCAGCTCGTAGAGCGAGACGATGGTGACGAGCGAGGTGTCCTTGAAGATCGCGATGAAGCTGTTCATGATGCCCGGCACCACCATCGCGAGGGCCTGCGGCAGCACGATCTTGCGCTGGGTTTGCCAGTACGACAGGCCGAGCGACTGCGCGGCCTCGACCTGGCCTTTGGGAATCGCCTGCAGGCCGCCGCGGACGACCTCGGCCAGGTAGGCTGCCGAGAAGAGCGTGATGCCCACCAGCACCCGCACCAGCACGTCGGGCGACTTGCCCACCGGCATGAAGAGCGGGAACATGAACGACGCCATGAACAGCACCGAGATCAGCGGCACGCCGCGGATCAGCTCGACATAGATGACGCACAGCGAGCGGATTGCCGGCAGGTCGGAGCGTCGCCCCAGCGCCACCAAAATCGCCAGCGGATAGGCCAGCACGATGCCGAAGGTGGCGAGCATGATCGTCAACGGCAAGCCCCCCCATTGGTCGGTGGGCACTTTGGCGAGACCGAGCACCCCACCGCTCATCAGCACGAAGAAGAGCGCGATCACCGCGACCCACAGCGGCGCGAGCCAGGGCCGCCAGAAGCGGCGGGTGCAGCTCACCACCAGCAGTGCGACCAGCACCGCGGTGGCGATCAGCGGGCGCCATTGCTGGTCGAAGGGATAGCGGCCGAAGAGGATCAACCGATATTTCTCGGCCACCACGCCCCAGCAGGCGCCGATGCCACGAGCTGCCTGGCAGGCGTTCGCGTCGGGAGCGAAGACCGCCCGCAGGAGGCCCCAGTCGATCACGCGCCAAGCGGCCCACAGCAGGAGGCAGGCAACCACCACCGTGACCAGGATGCTGGAAGTGCTGCCCAGCAAGTTGGCGCGGATCCACGGCACCAGGCCCTCGGTGCGGATGGGCGCGACGCGCGGCGCGATCGGCGTGTAGGTGTCGGCGCTCACCTCAACGCTCCTTGATCGACGAGCGTTTGTTGTACCAGTTCATGAACGCGGAGGTGGCGAGCGACGTGGTGAGATAGACCGCCATCACGACCGCGATGCACTCGACCGCGCGACCGGTCTGGTTGAGCGAGGTGTTGGCGATCGAGACCACGTCGGGGTAGCCGATCGCGACCGCCAGCGACGAGTTCTTGGTCAGGTTAAGGTACTGGCTCGTGAGCGGCGGGATGATGACCCGCAGCGCCTGCGGCAGCACCACCAGGCGCATGGCCTGGCCGCGCGACAGGCCGAGGCTGCCGGCCGCCTCGGCCTGCCCCTGCGAGACCGAGTTGATGCCGGCCCTTACGACCTCGGCGATGAAGGCCGAGGTGTAGAGCACGAGGCCGATCAGCACCGCGAGAAATTCGGGCGTCACCGCGGCGCCGCCTTCGATCGCGAAGCCGTCGCGCTTGGGCACGCTCCAGGCCGTCGGCGCACCGCCGACGAGCCAGCCGGCCAGCATGCACACGAGGACGATCCCGATCGGCACCCACACCAGGCTGCGGACCCGTCCGGTCGCCTCGAAACTGGCGGTGGCCCAGCGACGATAGGCCCACGCTGCCAGCAGCCCGACGACCAGGCCGGCGCCCGCGAGCGCCTGACCGAGCTGCCACACCGGCACCGGAAACGACAGGCCGTTCTTGCTGAGGCGAAATCCGCCCGCGACCCAGGCCTCGTCCATCGAAGGCAGCACGTCGGTGAAGAAGAGGTACCACATCAGCAACTGCAGCAGCACCGGCACGTTGCGGAACAGCTCGACGTAGCCGTAGCACAGGCCACGGATGATCGCGTTCGACGCGAAGCGGCCGACGCCGAGCATGGTGCCCAGCAGCGTCGCCAGCACCACCCCGACGATCGCCACCCGCAAGGTATTGAGCACGCCGACCAGGAAGGCCATCCAGTACGGGTCGGTCGACTCGAAGGGAATGACGGACTCGCCGATGTCGAAGCCGGCGGTGTCGCGCAGGAAGCCGAAGCCGCTCTGGATCCCGCGCGCCGCCATGTTCGACAGCGTGTTGCTGGCGAGGTACCAGACCGCAAACGCGATCAGGGCCAGCGCCAGCACCTGGTACAGCAAGCCGCGAAAGGCCTGGCTGCGCCAGGACCAGTCGCGCCGGCGCGGTGCCGCACGCACCGTCATGGCGTGTGGCGCCGGCGGATGCACCCTTGCACGCTGATGCCGTTCTGCACGGACCGGAACTCAGCGCACCGGCGGGGCGTACATGATGCCGCCCTTGTTCCACAGGTTGTTCAGGCCGCGCGGAACGCCGAGCGACGACTTCGGTCCGACGTTGCGCTCGAAGATCTCGCCGTAGTTGCCGGTCGTCTTGATGGCCTTGACCATCCAGTCCTTGTCCAGGCCGAGCAGCTTGCCCGTATCCTCGGTCTTGCCGAGGAGGCGGCCGACCACCGGGTCGACGCTCTCGGCCGCCATCTTGTCGACGTTGGCCTGCGTGATGCCGTACTCCTCGGCCTCGATCAGGCCGAAGATCACCCACTTGGCGATGCCGAACCATTCGTCATCGCCGCGGCGCACCGACGGGCCGAGCGGCTCCTTCGAGATGAGCTCGGGCAGGATGAGGTGTTCCTTCGGGTCCTTGGCGTCCTTGTTGCGGATCGAAGCGAGGCCCGAGGCGTCGGTGGTAAAGGCGTTGCAGCGGCCCGAGAAATAGGCGCCGGTCGCAGCCTCCTGCTTCTCGAACACGACCGGCTTGAGCGCCAGGTTGTTGGCACGCGAGTAGTCGGTCAGGTTCTTCTCCGTGGTGGTGCCGGACTGCACGCACACGGTCGCCCCCTTGAGCTGCTTGGCGCTGGTCACCTTGCTCTGCACCGGCACCATAAAACCCTGGCCGTCGTAGTAGGTCACGCCGACGAAGTTCATGCCCAGCGAGGCGTCGCGAGTCAGGGTCCAGGTGGTGTTGCGCGAGAGGATATCGATCTCGCCCGACTGCAATGCCGTGAAGCGCTGCTGCGCATTCAGCGGCACCCACTTCACCTTGCTGCCGTCGCCGAGGACGGCGGCCGCGATCGCTCGGCAGATGTCGACATCCAGACCGCTCCAGGCGCCGTTGCTGTCGGCCTGCGCGAACCCGGCCAGCCCGGTGTTGACGCCGCACACCACCTGACCGCGCGCCTTGATCGCGTCGAGCGTCTTGCCCGCGTGGGCCGGCGCGGCGGCCAGCGTCGCCGCGACGGCAGCCAGGGACAGCACGAGCTTCTTGGAGATCTTCATGGGAAATATCCTTGCGACACGTTGATGGAGGCAGCGGCGAAATGACTCGATGCCCGGAATGCGTGCAGACTATCGGTTCGCCGGGAACGGCCCGCCAGTAGTAACCCGCAAAATCCGTGCACCGCGCGCGTGTCGTCGGACAGCCTCTGGTCCGGTTCATAAGCCAGAAGCGTGCCGACATTCGATATCACCTCCGGAGCCCTTGAAGATGCCGATGCCGATGCCGATCCGCCGCTGCGCCCTGGCCGTCGCGTTGTCCATGAGCGCATACACCGCGTCGGCGGCGGTGGTGACCCTGACCTTCGAGGGCGCCGGCAACCTGGCCCGGCTCGAGCGCTACTACAACGGCGGCACCGACAGCCAGGGCCACGCCGGCCCGAACCTCGGCGTCGCCTTCGGGTCGACCGCGCGGTCCATCATCGACGAGGACGTGCCGAGCGTCGACGGCAGCCTGCACACCGGCAACTTCGGCAACGAGCCGTCGCCCGACACGGTGCTGTTCTTTCTTGACGGCCCGGCCGCAGTGCTCAATGTCGCCGATGGCTTTCGCGACGGTTTCTCGTTCTATTACAGCAGCACCACCTACGCCGGCATCGTGAGCGTGTTCGCACAGTCCGATGCGGGCGGATCGCTGCTCGGTACGATTGCGCTGAGCCCGCTCGGCGTAGGCCAGGGCGACCCGACCGGCAGCTACAACCGCTGGCTGGCCGCGGGACTGTCGTTCGAGGGCGTGGCGCGCTCGGTGGCCTTCGGCGGCACCGGTGATCGGATCGCCTTCGACAACGTCACCTTCGGGTCGGCCACGCCGGGCGCGCCCTTGTCTCCGATCCAGACCGTGGCCGAGCCGTCCACGCTGGCGCTGCTCGGTCTGGGTCTGCTGGCGGCGGGCGTGTGGGCGCGCCGGCGCACCTGACCAGCGGCGCCGCGCTCAGGCGTCCTCGGACGCCTGCTGCAGCCGCCACATCTGCGCGTAACGGCCGTCCATCGCCATCAACTCGGCGTGGCTGCCACGCTCGACGATGCGGCCCTGCTCCATCACCAATATCTGGTGCGCGTCGACCACCGTCGAAAGCCGGTGCGCGATGACGAGCGCGGTCTTGTTGCGCGCCGCGTTCTGCAGTTCGGCCTGGATCGCGCGCTCGTTGGCCGAGTCGAGCGCCGAGGTCGCCTCGTCGAAGATCAGCAGCGGCGGGTCCTTCAGCAGCGTGCGGGCGATCGCCACGCGCTGCTTCTCACCGCCCGACAGCTTGAGGCCGCGCTCGCCGACCATCGTCGCGTAGCCCTTGGGCGTGGCGCTGATGAAGGCGTGGATGTGGGCCGAGCGCGCCACCGCCTCGACCTCGGCCCGCGAGGCGCCGGTGCGGCCGTAGGCGATGTTGTATTCGACCGAGTCGTTGAAGAGCACGGTGTCCTGCGGGACGATGCCGATCGCCTGGCGCAGGCTGTGCTGGGTGACGCTGCGCAGGTCCTGGCCGTCGATCAGGATGCGCCCGGCGTCGACGTCGTAGAAGCGGAACAGCAGCCGCGCCAGGGTGCTCTTGCCCGAGCCCGATGGCCCGACCACCGCGACCTTCTTGCCGGCCGGAATCTCGAAGCTCACATCAAAAAGGATCGTGCGGTCGCGGTCGTAGCCGAAGGTCACGTGCTCGAAGCGCACCGCGCCGCCGTGCGGCGCGAGCGGTTGCGCGTCGGGCGCGTCGGCGATCTCGCGGTTCTGGCCGAGCAGGCTGAACATGCGCTCGAGGTCGGTGATCGCCTGCTTGATGGCGCGGTAGATGCCGCCCAGGAAGTTGAGCGGCACGTAGAGCTGGATCATCAGCGCGTTGACCAGCACCAGGTCGCCGAGCGTCATCCGGCCCTCGACCACGCCGACCGTGGCGCGCCACACCAGCAGCGTGACCGCGGCGGCCACGATCAGGCTCTGGCCGACGTTGAGCAGCGACAGCGAGGTCTGCGACTTGATCGACGCCTGCTCCAGGCTTTGCAGGTTGACGTCGTAGCGGGTCTGCTCGAAGCGCTCGTTCGAGAAGTACTTGACCGTCTCGTAGTTGATGAGCGCGTCGATCGCCTTGGTGTTGGCAGCAGAGTCCTGCTCGTTCATGGCGCGGCGAAAGCGGGTGCGCCATTCGGTGACCGCGATCGTGAAGCCGATGTAGGCCACCAACACGCCGAGCGCGATGCCGGCGAACCAGGCGTCGAACTTGGACGTGAGCAGCGCGATCACCAGGCCGATCTCGACCAGCGTCGGCAGAATGTTGTAGATCAGGTAGTTGAGCAGCGACTGGATCGAGCGCGAACCGCGCTCGATGTCGCGCGAGACGCCACCGGTCTGGCGTTCGAGGTGGAAGCGCAGACTTAAGGCCAGCAGGTGGTCGAAGGTCTCGAGCGAGACGCGGCGGGCGATGCGCGCCGTGACCGGAAAGAAGAGGAATTCGCGCAGCTCGGTGAAAAGCGTGATCGACAGTCGCAGCGCGCCGTAGGCCAGCAGCAGCGCGACCGGCACCACCAGCACCGCGCGCGGCTCGCCGGGCTTGAGGTCGAGCGCATCGACCAGCGCCTTTAGCACCAGCGGCACGCCGACGTTGGCAAGCTTGGCCGCAACCAGGAAACCGAGTGCCACCGCGACCCGCCAGCGCCACTCCCACACATACGGCAGCAGCTTCTTGATCGTCGCCCAGTCGGAGCGCGGCACGCGCGCCTCGGGCTCGATGGCAGGTCGGATCGCGAGGGCGTTGGGATGCATCGGTGCGGGACGGCGGACCTGCGGTGGCTGCGTGAAAGAATGCGGAATCGACCCCTCAGGTGCAGCCGCATGGCCTCCGATTCAAGCACGCCCTCGAAAGAACTTCCGGCCGACGTCGCCCCGCTGCAGTTGCCCAGCGACCGCCAGCTCGTGATGCGAGTGATGCCGATGCCGGCCGACGCCAACGGCAACGGCGACATCTTCGGCGGCTGGATCATGGCCCAGGTCGACCTGGCCGGCGCGGTGCTGCCGATGCGCATCGCCAAGGGCCGCATCGCCACCGTGGCGGTGAATCAGTTCGTCTTCAAGCAACCGGTGTCGATCGGCGACCTGCTGAGCTTCTATGCCAAGATCGAGCGCGTCGGCACGACTTCGATCACGGTCAACGTCGAGGTCTACGCCGAACGAAATCCGCAGGATCTGGTGGTGGTCAAGGTGACCGAGGCCAACCTGACCTACGTCGCGATCACGCTCGACGGCAAGCCGCGGCCAGTGCCAAACGGCCTGCCTCACGACAAATAAAAACCGATCACGAAAACTGCGAAAAGTCCGGCTTGCGCTTCTGAAAAAACGCGCCGAAGGCTTCCTTGGCCTCCGGGCTTTGCAGGCGGGCGCGGAAGACCTCGCTCTCGGCATCGATGGTGCCGGGCACGTCGGACGTGCGGGCGCGCCGCATCAGCTTCTTGGTCTCGCGCACCGCCGCCGGCGGCAGGGTGTTGAAGCGCTCGGCGATGCGGCGCGCGTGCGCCATCACCTCGCCGGCCGGCAGCACCGCGTTGGCGATGCCGCACTCGACCGCGTCGGCGCCGGTGAAGGGCTCCCCGAGCAGCAGCTTCTCGGCCGCGCGCGGGTTGCCCATCAGCTGCGGCACCAGCAGGCTGGAGCCGAACTCGGGCACCAGGCCGAGGCTGACGAAAGGCATCGCCAGGCGCGCCTCGTCGGACACGTAGACGAAGTCGCAGTGCAGCAAGAGCGTAGTGCCGATGCCGATGGCCGCGCCGGTCACCGCCGCGATCACCGGCTTCTCGCTGCCCATCAGCGCCTTCATGAAGACCCGCGACGGCGTCTCCTCGTTCGACGGCGGGCGCTGCATGAAGTCCTCGAGGTCGTTGCCCGAGGTGAAGATGCCCGGCTGGCCGGCGATGAGCACCGCGCGCACGGCCGGGTCGGCATTGGCGAGGATCAGCGCCTCGGCCATCGCCAGGTACATCGCGCCGGTGATGGCGTTCTTTTTCTCAGGGCGGGCGATCTCGACGATCGCGACGCCGTTCAGGGTTCCGGTCTTGATGTTCATGCGAAGTCTCCGGGCTCAAGGGTTCGGTGTCAGACGCGTTCGAAGATGCCGGCCGCGCCCTGGCCGGTGCCGACGCACATCGTCACCATGCCGTACTTGAGGTTGTGGCGCCGCAGCGCGTGGATGACGGTCGCCGCGCGGATCGCGCCGGTCGCGCCGAGCGGGTGGCCGAGCGCGATCGCGCCGCCCATCGGGTTGACCTTGCTGCGGTCCAGGTCGACCGTGTTCAGCACCGCGATCGCCTGCGCGGCGAAGGCCTCGTTCAGCTCGATCCAGTCCATGTCCGCGCCCTTCAGGCCGGCATAGCGCAGCGCCGCCGGGATCGCCTCGATCGGGCCAATGCCCATGATCGCCGGCGGCACGCCGCGGCTCGCGAAGCTGACGAAGCGCGCCAGCGGCGTCAGGCCGTGTTCCTTGATCGCCTTCTCGCTCGCCAGGATCAACGCGCCGGCGCCGTCACTCGTCTGCGAGCTGTTGCCAGCGGTGACGCTGCCCTGGGCAGCGAATACCGGCTTCAGCTTGGCCAGGCCCTCGATCGAGGTGTCGGGCCGCGGCCCTTCATCGAGCGTCACGGTGCGACTGCGCGTCGCCGGCGCGCCGCCGGCCAGGTCGGGATAGCGGTCGATCACCTCGACCGGCGTCATCTCGTCGGCGAACTCGCCGGCCTGCTGCGCCTTGAGCGCCTTGAGGTGCGACTGCAGCGCGAACTCGTCCTGCGCCTCGCGCGTCACCTTCCATTGCTTGGCGACATTCTCGGCGGTGATGCCCATGCCATAGGCGATGCCGATGTTCTCGTCGCGCTCGAATACCTTGGGGTTGAACGAGGGCTTGTTGCCGCCCATCGGCACCAGGCTCATCGACTCGGCGCCGCCGGCGATCATCACGTCGGCCTCGCCGACGCGGATGCGGTCGGCCGCCATCTGAATCGCCGACAGGCCCGAGGCGCAGAAGCGGTTGACGGTGATGCCGCCGACCGAATTCGGCAGCCCGGCCAGCGCGACCGCGACCCGGGCCATGTTCATGCCCTGTTCACCTTCGGGGAACGAGCAGCCGATGACGGCGTCCTCGATCGCCTTCGGGTCCAGCGTGGGTACCTGGCGCAGCGCGCTCTGGATCGCCAGGATCAGCAGGTCGTCGGAGCGCGTGTTCTTGAAATAGCCGCGCCCCGACTTGCCGATCGGCGTGCGGGTGGCGGCGACGATGTAGGCGTCTTGAAGTTGCTTGGTCATGGTGAAACGTCCTCATGAAAATTGACTCCCTCTCCCGCTTGCGGGAGAGGGTTGGGGTGAGGGTCGGCGCGATATGCGAGCAGCCAGTTGTAGATCGCAAGCACGGCACCATCGGTCTCGGCCAGTGCCTCGTGGTTGGTGAAGCGCAGCACCGTAAAACCGAGCGCGTTCAATGCCTTCGTCCGCCGCGCATCGGCCTCCTCTGCGGCAGCCTCGAAGTGCTGGCCGCCATCCAGTTCGACCATGAGCCTCTGTTCCAGACAGGCGAAGTCTGCGAAGTAAGGACCGATCGGGCGCTGGCGACGAAACTTGGCGCCAGCGACCTGACGATCGCGTAAGCGCTGCCAGAGCAGACATTCCGCGTCGGGGGAGGATCGGCGCAGTGCACGGGCCCTCACCCTCGCCCTCTCCCGCGAGCGGGAGAGGGAATCGGACGGGATGCTCGTCGCCGACATGGGAGAAGGAGCTAGTCAGTTGCGTACCGGCTTGCCGATCTGCAGCATGCCCATGATCCGTTCCTGCGTCTTCTCGTGGTCGAGCAAACCGCAGAAGTGCTTGCGCTCGAGCGCCATCAGGTACTCCTCGTTCACCATCGAGCCGGCATCGACGTCGCCGCCGCACACCACGTCGGCGATCAGCGACGAGATGTGGAAGTCGTGCGCGCTGATGAAGCCGCCGTCACGCATGTTGGCAAGTTGCGCCTGGATGGTCGCGATGGCGCTCCGGCCCGCCACCGGGAACAGGCTCTTCGCCGGCGCGCGGTAACCGCTCTCGTGCATCGCCTTGACCTGCGCCGTGGCGACGTGCAGCAGCTCGTCCTTGTGCGGCACGATCACGTCGCTCCACAGCAGGTAGCCCAACTTGCGGCTCTCGATCGCGCTGGTGCCGACCTTGGCCATCGCTGCGCTGGTAAAGCCGTCGGAGACGAATTTGAAGATGTCCGCGTTCGCATTGCCCGCCGAGGCCATCTCGGCGGCGCGCCGCGCGACATAGGCCAGCCCACCCCCGCCGGGGATAAGCCCGACGCCGACCTCGACGAATCCCATGTAGCTTTCCATCGCCGCGACGCGCCGCGCCGAGTACACCGCGAGCTCGCAGCCGCCGCCGAGCGCCATGCCGCGCACGGCCGAGACGACCGGAACGCTGGCGTAGCGGATGCGCAGCATCGCGTCCTGCAGCTTCTTCTCCTCGGGCAGGATGCCCTTGCCTCCGCTCTTCATGAAGACCGGCATCAGCGCCTCGAGGTTGGCACCGGCCGAGAACACGTCGTCGGGCGACCAGATCACGAGGCCCTGGTACTTGGCCTCGGCGATCTCGACTGCGCGCAAAAGCCCTTCGATCACCAGCGGGCTGATCAGGTGCAGCTTGGCCGTGATGCTCGCGATCAGCACCTCGCCGTCGCGGCTCCAGACCCGAATCTCCTCGTTCTTGAATTCCTCGGTGCCGGACTTCAGCGGCGCGACCGCGGTCGACCCGAGCACCGTGTCGCGGAACGCCTGGCGGGCATAGACCGGCAGCGTGCTGGGCGGCACGAAGCGCTGTGCCGCCGCGCTCCACGAGCCTTCGGGGCGGTGCACGCCCTGCCCTTCGGCGACCGGCCCGTCGAACACCCAGGCCGGCAACGGCGCGTTGCTCAGCGCCTTGCCGGCCACGATGTCTTCGTTAACCCATTGCGCGACAGTCGACCAACCGGCCGCTTGCCACAGCTCGAACGGACCCTGGCTGGCGCCGAAGCCCCAGCGCATCGCAAAGTCGATGTCGCGCGCGCTGTCGGCGATGTCGCCGAGGTGCACCGCCGCATAGTGGAAGCTGTCGCGCAGGATCGCCCACAGGAACTGGGCCTGCGGGTTCTTCGACTCGCGCAGCAGCTTCAGCCGCTCGGCCGGCGCCTTTTTCAGGATGCGCCCAACGATCTCGTCGGCCTTGGCGCCGCCGGCGACGTAGCTGCCGCTTTCCGGGTCGAGGCGCTGGATGTCCTTGCCGACCTTCTTGTAGAAGCCGGCGCCCGACTTCTGTCCGAGCGCGCCCTGCTCGATCAGCCGGGCCAGCACCGGCGGTGTCGCGTAGCTCTCGAAGAACGGGTCGTCGGCCAGGTTGTCCTGCAGCGTCTTGATGACGTGCGACATCGTGTCCAGCCCCACCACATCGGCGGTGCGGAAGGTGCCGCTCGACGCGCGGCCGAGCTTCTTGC
>JBDSZM010000217.1:0-2600 GCA_039925165.1 Burkholderiaceae bacterium | reverse complement strand
TCGCCGACCCGATCTATCCGCAGGGCGGCATCGCCGTGCTCGGCGGCAACCTCGCACCCGGCGGCGCCATCATCAAGCAGTCGGCGGCCGATCCCGCGCTGATGGAAAGCGAAGGCCGCGCCGTCGTGTTCGAGAACCTCGAGGACATGGCGAACCGGATCGACGCCGACGACCTCGACGTCACCGCGCAGGACGTGCTGGTGCTCAAGCGCATCGGCCCCAAGGGCGCGCCGGGCATGCCCGAAGCCGGCTACATCCCGATCCCACGCAAGCTGGCGCGCGCCGGCGTGAAGGACATCGTTCGCATCTCCGACGGCCGCATGAGCGGCACCGCGTTCGGCACCATCGTGCTGCACGTGACACCCGAGTCGGCGATCGGCGGCCCGCTCGCCCACGTGCGCAACGGCGACCGCATCGCGCTCAGCGTGAAGAAGCGCTCGATCACGCTGCAGGTCTCGGACGCCGAGCTCGCGCAGCGCGCGCGCGACAACCCGGTGGTCGAACCCACCGCCGAGCGTGGCTACCGCAAGCTCTTCCTGCAGACCGTGACCCAGGCCGACAAAGGCGTCGACTTCGACTTCATGCGCGCCGCGAAGACCGTGGGGAAGGCGCCGCAGGACTGAGCGGCGGGGCAGCCTGAAGCGGGGCGTGGCCGGCTGAAAACCTGGCTCGGCCGGGCCAGACCCCGGTCTCTCGCAGCGGCGGCGCGGAGCGGTCCGGGCGCAAGTGCCCGCCGCCGGAAATCTGGTGCGTGCTGGGCTTTCAGCTCGTCCGGAGCCAACCATGAAGCACACCGTGGCCATCGCCGCCGCCGACGCTGCCAGCATCGTCGGCGGCGCCGGCATGCTGGGCCACCCGCAGCAGGCGCAGTCGCAGTCGGGCGCGACACGCACGTTCATTCCGCTCGGCACCCATGCGCCGGCATGAACAACCTGTCGTCCTCTGCGTGGTTCATCGACGCCAACGAACGCAAGGTGAGCCTGGGTCTGCAAGCGTCTGCCTCGGCGTCCTCGCCGGCCGCGGCGCCACTGTCTCCGCCGCCGAAGGTGAGCTGCACCAGCACGCCGCTGCCCTGACGGCGAGAAGGGGTTGCGAGGGCTGCTTGCGGATCGTTGTTACCGGGCGCGGGCGCGGATGCAGTTGCTGGCTACGTCGACCGCGCCATCGCAGTCAAACGGAGCGATTGGTTGCCGGCGGCGGGGAACGCGGGCGTCCGGACGCCGCTGCGCCGAGTCGCCTGCCGATAGGCCGCACCCCGATCACGCCTGCGAGTCCGGCGACGCCACCGAGCAGCAGCGGCATGCCGAGCCACCAGCGCTGTCGCGAGCGAGCGCTGTCGCGCAGTTCGCGCAGCACCAGCTGGTCGCCCGCGAGGATCTCGCTGCGTCCGGCGATGTACTGCCGCATCTGGTCGGCCTTGTCGGGGTCCATCTTGAGGCGCTCCCAGCGCACATCCTGTTCGCGCGCGTGCAGCCGCCCGAGCTCAGCCTCCGCGCGGCCGATCGATTCGATGGTCTCGGCGTGCGTCGTACGTTCGAAAGGCGACAGGAACACCGTGCGAACCGATGGCGCGACGGCCTCCACGGCGGCCAGCCAGGGCTGATCGGCTTGCGGCGCGACAATCAGCAGGGAACCGGCGAGCGCAGCCAGAGCAGACACCGCCACGACGAGCCGGCGTGCCGTCAGCCGTCGCAGCAGCGCGGCGACGCCCACCGCGGCCATGGCGACGCCGAATGCACTGACGATCGCCGGGCCGGTCGGCAGGTCCCAGCTCCACGACGCCAGCAGCCCGCCGGTAGTCAGCAGCGCACCCAACGCCCACGCCAGGAGCAGCCGGGCCCTCATCGACTGCACGAACAATCCGGCCAGCGCAGCGGGCACGATGAGATAGGCGAATACCAACAGCACGCCGGCGATCCGCACCGACGACGTGACGACGACGGCGAAGGTGGCGTAGAACAGCAAGTCCCACGCAAGGACACGCCGACCTCTCTCGTGCGCGGCGCGTGCATCCAGCGACACCTCGAGCAACGGGCGCCGGAACGCGACATGCACCAGCCCCACCGCGCCGTAGAGCAGCGCCACCGTGGCCACCTCGCGTGGGCTGACCGTCAGGATCGATCCGATCAGCAACTGCTTGATGTGCTCGCTGCCCTGCGGCGCGCGGTCGAGCGCCAGCACACCGAGCGACGCCGAAACCGCGTAGACGATGCCGATCACGGCCTCCTGCGGGATCCGCCCCTCATAGGCCCGCGTGGCGGCAAACAACAGTGCGCCGCCGAGCGCGAACGTGAGCGAATACCAGTAGCCCGCGTCGCTCTGCACTGTGTGACCGGCGAGCAGCGCCACGCTGAGACCCAGGGCGGCGATCTGCGCCAGCGACAGGTCGACGAAGACGACGCCGCGCGCCAGCACGTGCAGCCCGAGCCAGGCATGGATCGCGGTCAATACCAGGCCGGCGCAGAGCGGCCAAAGCAGCAGCTCGGTCATGGGCCGGCACGACGCAATGCTGCTGCGAGGCGGGTCACATCGTCGTCGATCAGCTGCAGGTAATCGGTGCCCGACGGCGCAAGGGTGACTGCGAGCGCGCCGCCCCGGCG
>JBDSZM010000216.1:0-4544 GCA_039925165.1 Burkholderiaceae bacterium | reverse complement strand
GCGCTGGTGCTGGCGGTGTTCGCGGCGCTGCTGCTCGCGGTGGCGCTGTCGAACCAGATCGTGCGACCGCTGCTGCTGCTCGCCGACGGCGTGCAGCAGGTCGCGCAGGGCGACCTGAGCGCCAAGCCGGTGTTCGCCTCGCGCGACGAACTGGGCGGCCTGACGCGCTCGTTCGCCGACATGACGCAGGAATTGTCGGAGGCGCGCGCACTGGTGCAGCGCAGCGTGACCCAGGTCGAGGGCGCGCGCGCCAACCTGCAGACCATCCTCGACAACCTGACCGCCGGCGTGATCGTGTTCGACCGCGACGGTCACATCGATACCGTCAACCCGGGCGCGACCCGCATCGTCAAGCTGCCGCTGTCGGCCTACCGCGGGCGCCGGCTCGACGAGGTGCCCGGCTTCGGCGATTTCGGCCACGCCGTGTGGCAGCGCTTCGAGCTGCACGCGAGCAGCCCCGAGGCCGGCGAGCGCGACCACTGGCAGGACTCGTTCGAGCTGCAGACGCAGGCCCACGACGGCCGCGACCGCGACACCGTGACGCTGCTGGTGCGTGGTGCCGCGATGCCGCAGGGCGCACGGCTGCTGGTCTTCGACGACATCACCGAGGTCGTCTCGGCGCAGCGCTCCGAAGCCTGGAGCGAGGTCGCGCGGCGCCTGGCGCACGAGATCAAGAACCCGCTCACGCCGATCCAGCTGTCGGCCGAGCGGCTGCAGCACAAGCTCGCGGCCAAGCTCGAGGGCACCGACCAGGCCATGCTCGCGCGCTCGGTCGCGACCATCGTCAACCAGGTCCAGGCAATGAAGACGCTGGTCAACGAGTTCCGCGACTACGCCCGGCTGCCGGCGGCGCGCTTCGACAGTCTCGACCTCAACGCGCTGGTGCAGGAAGTGCTCGGCCTCTACGCCACCGAACAGGAGGCCGGCCGGCTGCAGGCCGACCTGGCACCCGGCCTGCCGGCCATCGTCGGCGACGCGACGCAGCTGCGCCAGGTCATCCACAACCTGGTGCAGAACGGGCTCGACGCCGTTGGCGAACAGGCCGACGGCCGGGTGCGCGTGGGCACCGAGCCCGCGCGCAACGCCGAGGGCGCCTTGCGCGCGGTGCGCCTGCTGGTGACCGACAACGGCCCGGGTTTTCCCGAGAAGGTGCTCAAGCGCGCCTTCGAGCCGTATGTCACGACCAAAGCCAAGGGCACCGGGCTGGGTCTGGCGGTGGTCAAGAAGATCTCGGACGAGCATGGCGCGCGGGTGCGGATCGCCAACCTCGGCAGCCTCGCGACCGCCGACGACGCCCCGGGCAGCGCCTCGGTCCGCGGGGCACAAGTTTCGCTATCATTTTCCAAACTCGCCCCCACCCCCGGCGCCGCGGTCTCCGCGGCATCGGCATCGGCCCCGGCGCACTGAGATTCCATGGCCACCATACTTGTCGTCGACGATGAACTGGGCATACGCGCCCTGCTGTCCGAGATCCTTGCCGACGAAGGACACAGCGTCGAACTGGCCGAGAACGCCGCGCAGGCCCGCGCCTGTCGTGAGCGCATGCGCCCGGACCTGGTGCTGCTCGACATCTGGATGCCCGACGTCGACGGCATCACGCTGCTCAAGGAATGGGGCGCGAGCGCCCTGCTCACCATGCCGGTCATCATGATGAGCGGCCACGGCACCATCGACACCGCGGTCGAGGCAACGCGCTTCGGCGCCATCGCCTTCCTCGAAAAACCCATCACCCTGCAAAAGCTGCTGCGCGCGGTCGAACAGGGACTGGTCAAGTCCACGCCGGCACGTCCCGGCCCGATCAACAGCGATCCGTCGGCGCGCCCGCCCGACGGCCTGGGCGTGCGCGACGCAGCGGGGGCCAACAGCCTGATCGGCGGCGCGCGGACGATGCTGTCGACCACGCCGCAAAGCAGCCAGACCTTCGAGCTCGACCGACCGCTGCGCGAAGCCCGCGACGCTTTCGAGCGCAGCTATTTAGAGTTCCACCTGTCGCAGGAAAATGGCAGCATGACCCGGGTCGCCGAGAAGACCGGCCTGGAGCGCACCCACCTGTACCGCAAGCTCAAGCAGCTCGGCGTCGACCTCACGCGCAACAAGCGCAGCACCGGCGGCTGAGCCCCGGCAGCCGGGCGGCGGACCGGGCATCTTCGCTACAATGCTCCGCTCTTGGCCTGGTAGCTCAGTTGGTAGAGCAGCGGATTGAAAATCCGCGTGTCGGTGGTTCGATTCCGCCCCAGGCCACCATAATTAGTTTGATGAATCAACGGGTTAGAGGAAGTTTTCTCTGACCCGTGTTTCATTGCACCGGCCGATGTCATGGCGGCCGCAAGAGGATTTCTCGCATCGGATTGAGCGTGTCTGGCGCGCGCGCGTAAAGTGCGTTGATATAAGCGCTAACGGATATCCCTTTGCCAAGGTAATTGGCGCCAACCAGACCACCTCGGAGCATCTGACTAACGGCCACTACGTGCGCCAGAAAGGCGATGCGGGAACTGTTGCGCAAAGGATAAGAGCTTTCAAATGAATCTCTTCAATAGTGCGGTTCTGGGGCAGGCGGTGACAACCCAGGCGTCACAGAAACTCGGGCTTTATCTTGGCCGCCTCGCCGGCGAGCCTGGTCAATCGGGTGGCCTGTCCCACGATGAAATCACGGAGTTGAACCGCGAAGGCGCGCTCGCCGTCGTCGATGTATTCGTCCGCCAAGGCCTGTGCCGGCGCGTGCTCCACCACCAGCTTGGCCAGCCGAGCGGCCTCGCGTTTGAGCAGGTTCCTGTCGATCCCACATCGCTGCGCAAAGTCGGCCAGCTGAAACTCGCCCACGTCCTCGAGGTTGAACGCGTCTCCCCAGGCCATGGCCAACTCGTGGTCGATGCCTGGGTACTGCACCACACTGACCAGGTCGTACCAAGGCGCCGGGTCCAGTCCTTCGCGGCGCACGAAGAATGAGAAGTTCTTGCCGTGCGCGTCGCAGTTGCCTATCAGAAATTGAAACAAGGCCCATCGGAGCATGGTTATGCGTGCCACGGCCTTGTTGACGGTTTGCTCCACGCGCTCGAACAGCATTTCGAAGCTCACGCCCTCTCGGATATCGCGGACGTGCTCGCCACTCCCCAAGTTCCGCTCGTACTTGTAGCTCTCGGGCAGGTCTGAGGCCTGACAGGCGTCGATGATGTGTAGGCGCTGCACGGTTGGCTCGTTGACTTCTTCCTCGGCACCTGCCCCGACGCCGTCCACGACAACCCGGTCGAAGCGGCGGACGACCAGTACTGGCCTCGGGGTCCGATAGATGCCGACCTCCGCGACCGGCAGCTTCATGCGCCGAGCCAAGGACATGCAGTAATGTTCGTTGACGACCAGGTGGGGCGTCACCTGACGCGCAGGGTCGGGCTTGAGGATATGCGTCGATGCCAACGGCGGCTCGACCAGAAACAGGCGTCCTCCATCGCGCAGCGGGCGGTCCAGGTAGGCCATCAACTTGTCCTGCACGCCCGCAATGGACATGCGGACCTTGCCATCCCAGACGACCAAAGGAACCTCGTCGCGCACGGCGATTCGTTGGTCCAGTTCTTCGCGGTTCACTTCACGCGGCGGCTTGGCGGCGACGACCGGCGGCACTTCATCCGAACGCCAGAACCGGAACGCCCCCGTGGTTTCGGTCCCCAGTGCACTGATGAGCGCGTAGATGTTCGACTTCGATACGCGGTAGGTCGTGGCCGTGACATCGAGCGCGCGACCTTCGGGCAGAAGGTTCTCGATGAAGCGCTTCACGGCGCCGACGGCATAGCCGTCGCCGGAGGGCTGGAAGGGCAGCGCGGGCGATAGTGGAAACGCCGCCGGCGTCGCGACCCAGTCCGCGTCGTATTCCAGCGACCACCGGTCGTTCAGGGCCTCGTAACGCATCGTCGCCACCTTCTGTCCATCGGCCCATAAGTTGAGCGCGTGCGGGGCCGTTGGAGCGTCGGTGGCTGAGCCGGTCGGCGAGGTCATGGCTGCTCCGGACGCTCGACGCCGGGATGCGAGACGGCCTGCATTCTTGGATGGTCCTTGGGACCGAGCACGAGTGCGAGCCCCAGGCTGTCCAGGACCACCAGCAACTTGTCCAGTCGCACGGAGCCCTTGCCGTTCTCGAGGCGGGAGAGCAGGTCGACGGAGACGCCGCTCAAAGAGGCCGCGTCGTCAATGCGCAGCGACTGGGCGCGACGACGGGCTCGGATGGCCGGGCCAATGGCGCTCGCATCGGTGATGCGCAGGAGCTCAGGTGTGTCGGAGAGGTGGGAATTCACTTCGGAAGTAATTTCGGAATTCGATGAATTATAATCTTCAGATCGCTATCGAAGGCTGTATTACATGAAATCCGAAATCATCCCTTAGTTGAGCATTTACAATCTGCTTTTCACTAAATTCCGAAATTAACACCTCGACTCCCGAGCCTGACGACCTCGCACCTTAAATTCCGAAATAATTCCTTGTCAAGCGATAGCAGCGGACCTTGTCCACGCACGGGGGAAGTCCTCTAGATCAAGCCTGTTCCGTTTTATCGGCCC
>JBDSZM010000215.1:0-6015 GCA_039925165.1 Burkholderiaceae bacterium | reverse complement strand
TCGAGGTCGTCCTTGTCCCACTGGATGACGCTGCGGTCGGCCATGCTGGCGTTCTCGACCGGCACCAGTTGCGCCATGTTCTCGCGCGCGATGACGAAGCCGCCGGGGTGCTGGCTCAGGTGGCGCGGAAAGCCGATGAGCTGCGCCGTCAGCTCCATCCACAGCTTGGTCACCGGCGACTCGGGGTCGATCCCGTTCTCGCGCAGGCGCTCCGCGGCGATCGCGCTGCCGTCGAACCAGTGCTGGCTCTTGGCGACGAGCGCGATCAAGCCCAGGTCCATGCCGAGCGCGCGCCCGACGTCGCGCACCGCGCTGCGCGGCCGGTAGCTGATGACGACGGCGGCCAGCGCGGCGCGGTGCCGGCCGTACTTCTTGTAGATGTACTGGATCACCTCCTCGCGCCGCTGGTGCTCGAAGTCGATGTCGATGTCGGGCGGCTCGTTGCGCTCGACGCTGATGAAGCGCTCGAACAGCAGGGTCGAGCGCTCGGGGTCGATCGCCGTCACCTCCAGGCAATAGCAGACCGCCGAGTTGGCCGCGCTGCCGCGACCCTGGCACAGGATCTTCTGCGCCCTCGCCCACTGGACGATGTCGGCGACGGTAAGGAAGTAGCGCTCGTAATCGAGTTGCGCGATGAGCGCCAGCTCGTGCTCGACCTGATCGCGCACCTTGGCCGGCACGCCGCCCGGATAGCGCCGCGCCGCGCCGGCTTCGGTCAGCGTGCGCAGCCAGCTCGCCGGGGTCTGCCCGGCCGGCACGATCTCCTGCGGGTACTCGTATTTCAGCTCGTCGAGCGAGAAGCGGCACAGTCCGGCGAGCTCGAGCGTGGCCTCGGTCCACTCGGTCGGGTACAGCGCGGCGAGGCGGCTGCGCGAACGCAGGTGCGCCTCGGCATTCGGCTCGAGCGCATAGCCGCAATGCGCGACCGGCCGCGCCAGCCGGATCGCGGTCAGCGTGTCCTGCAGCGGCTTGCGCGAACGCAGGTGCATCAGCACGTCGCCCGCGGCCACGATGCGCAGCCCGGCCAGCTGCGCGACCCGCGTGACCTGCTCGATGCGCTCGTCGTCGCCGGCGCGGTGCAGCAGTTCGATCGCGATCGAGGCGCGGTCCTGGAACCAGGTCTTGAGCCACATCGCATGCGCGAACAGCGCCTCGAACGATTCGCCGGCCGCCGGGATCAGCAGCGCCAGGCAGTCGGGCAACCCGGCCAGGGTGGGCGCGTGCGGCACCTTGCCCTCGACATCGCCGGGGTGCGCCAGGTAACGGCCCTTGGGCGCGCGCCGGCGCGCCACCGTGATCCATTGCGACAAGTGACCGTAGCCGCGCCGCGTCTGCGCCAGCAGCACCAGCCGCGCATGCGGCGCGCCGTTGCCGGGCAGCGTCAGGCGCATCTCGGCACCGATCACCAGGTGCAGCTGGCAGCGCTTGGCCTCGGCATGCGCACGCACCACGCCCGACAGCGTCGCCTCGTCGGTGATGGCGAGCGCCGCATAGCCGAGCCGCGAGGCGCGCGCGACCAGTTCCTCGGGGTGCGAGGCGCCGGTCAGGAAGGTGAAATTACTGCGGCAGTGCAGTTCGGCGTAGGCGATCGGGGCCGGCATGGCACCCGCGACCCCAGGTGCCGGGACCGGCGCGGCAACCGGCGGAAGGGTGGGCAGCATGTCGGTTCATGATACTGTTTTTATATACAGTTATTACCCTGCCAACACGACGATGATGCGGTCATGCCGTGCAACGACCTCGTCTTCCTGCATGTCGACGCGGCGCTGCTGGTCATCGTCAAGCCGAGCGGCCTGCCGGCCGTGCCGGGGCGCGCCGTCGGCCTGGCCGACTGCGCATCGACCCGCGTCCAGTCGCGCTACGCCGATGCCCGGGTCGTGCACCGGCTCGACATGGCGACGTCCGGCCTGATGCTGCTGGCGCGCGGGGCCGATGCCCAGCGCACGCTGAACCGCCAGTTCGCGCAGCGCACGGTGGCAAAGACCTACATCGCGCTGGTCGCCGGCCAGCTCGCGCCCCAGGGCGAGATCGCCCTGCCGCTGGCCGCCGACTGGCCGGCGCGGCCGAAGCAAAAGGTCGATCCAGTGCACGGCAAACCCTCGCTGACGCACTGGCGCGTGCTCGACCACGACCCGGCGCGCGACGTGAGCCGGCTCGAACTGACGCCGGTGACCGGCCGCTCGCACCAGTTGCGCGTGCACCTGCAGGCGCTCGGTCATCCGATCCTCGGCGATACGCTCTACGCCCCGCCCGAGGTGCAGGCGCTGGCGCCGCGGCTGATGCTGCATGCGAGCCGGCTCGGCGTCCTGCACCCGGTGTCGATGCTGCCGCTGCGCTTCGAGTCCGCAGCGCCGTTCTGACCGCAGTGTGATCTAGAACGGATCGACCGGACCGGTCTTGGCGCGCTGCCGAATCGACTTGCTGCGCGCCTTCCAGACCGACAGCTGCTCGCGCCGCTCGAGCGGCCCGACGCTGTCGCGCCGGCTCTCGCGGAGCATCTTCTGATAGTTGCGCACCCGGTCCGCATCGACGCCCTCGCGGACCGCGCAGCCGGGTTCGCCGGCATGCCGGCAATCGCGGAAGCGGCACTGCGCGGCGAGCGTACGGATGTCGCCGAAGCTCGCGCCCAGCGCCTCCGCATCGAGGTCCGGACGCAGCGTGCGCAGGCCCGGCGTATCGATGACGCAGGTGCCGCCGGGCAGGCAGTGCAGCGAGCGCGAGGTCGTGGTGTGCATACCGCGGTGATCGCTGACGCGCACCGGCCCGGTGTCCTGGACCGCACCGCCGAGCAGCGTATTGGTGAGGGTCGACTTGCCGGCGCCGGAGGAGCCGAGCAGCACCAGCGTCCGGCCGGGCAGCAGGTGCGGTGCGAGGGCCGCCACGCTGGCCGGCGACGTGCCGTCGAGCGCCAGCACCTCGACGTCCGGCCCGCTGCGCTGCCGCACCGCGTCCAGGCAGTGCGCGACCCGACCGGGTTGCGCGGCCGCGACGTCGGCCTTGCTCAGCACCACCACCGGCTGCACGCCGCTGCCCAGCACCAGGGCGATATAACGCTCGAGCCGACGCAGATTGAAGTCGTCGTCGAGCCCCATCACCAACAGCGCGCTGTCGACGTTGCTGACGACCGGATGGCGCCGGCCGTCGGCGTCGCGGCGGGCGATGTGGGACTCCGGTGGCACCCGCCCGCGCACCCAGTCCTGGCCGTACGCATCGGGCACGCACACGACCCAGTCGCCGACCGCCAGTTCGCCGGCGCGCAACAGCGCCGGGGCGATCTGTGCAGTGACTTCGAGCCGGCCGTCGTGGACCCGCACGGCGTCGCGGTGCAGTTCGACCAGCCGCACCAGTCGGGCGGACGGCCATTCGAGGGGATCGAGCACGAAAGCGGCATCGCGTGCGAGCGCCGCTGTGAGTCCGAGCGCGCGCAGCGACTCGGTCAAGGGAAAGTCCATGAAGTGAAGACCTCGGTTCCGTAGCGCGCGCGCGGGCGCGCCTGGGTCACCCCGCGCGGTGCACGGGGCGGCAGGAAGGAACGTCGGTCGGGCGCCTGGCGGCGCGGGTCACCTGTCGGAAAGGAAGCGAGTCAGCAACGCGCGTGAGCGTCTGCGCCGGCGACCGACGGAAGGGTGGGGGCAGGGTTCTTCATGCGGGCACCTCCGTGATTGGTGTGGCGACGCCCGCAGCCGAGCGGCTGCGGGCGCGCAGTGTGGCACGTCGCGGCGAAGGCGGTCAACCGGTCGCGGCCGACCGTGACGGCCGCACGCAACGACCCCGCGGCACTTGAGTTGCACTGGTTCGTCCCAACACTGCGATGAGGGGAAAAAGCTCCCCTATCATCCGCCACTGTCCGACCGACTCTGTACAAGGAAGCACCCATGAAAAATCTCATCATCGCCCTGACGATGGCCGTCGCTGCCGCGGGGCTGGTCCCGACCGAGGCCGATGCCAAGCGGTTGGGCGGCGGTGGCTCGTCGGGCATGCAGCGCAGCCTGCCGTCGCGGGCCGCACCCGACAGCATTCCGGCCCGACCGACGACTCCGGCCGCAGCCCCCAACACCGCCGGCGCTCCGGCCGCCGCCGCGGCGAAGCGCTCTTGGATGGGCCCGATCGCGGGCCTGGCGGCCGGCCTCGGCATCGCCGCGCTGATGAGCCACCTCGGCATGGGCGAAGGCTTCGCCAACATCATCATGCTGGCCCTGCTGGCGGTGGGAGGCTTCATGCTGGTGCGCTTCCTGATGGCGCGCTTCGGTCCCAAGCCGGCTGCCAACCCGAACGCCATGGCCTATGCCGGCGCGGGTGCCGGTGCCGGCGCCGAGCCGGCCGCACCGATGGCGATCCCGCCGACGGTGTTTCCGGACTACCGGCCGGGCGCGACCGGCCCTGGCGCCGCTGCCGCGCTGGCACCCGTCGCGGCCGCAGCGATCACCCCGGTCGAGACCGTCGGGCGCGCGCTGCCGGCCGGCTTCGACGCCGAAGGTTTCCAGCGCATCGCCAAGATGATCTTCATCCGGATGCAGGCGGCCAACGATGCAGCCGACCTGAACGACCTGCGCAACTTCACCACGCCGGAAATGTTTGCCGCCGCGCGAGTCGACCTGCAGGATCGCAGCAACCAGGGCCAGCGCACCGATGTCGTGAAGATCGACGCGCAGGTGCTCGACCTGGAAGACGACGGCCAGCGCCAGATCGTCAGCGTGCGCTTCCACGGCCTGATCCGCGAAGAGGCCGATGGCGTCGCGAATCCGTTCGACGAGGTCTGGCACATGGTCAAGCCGAACGACGGCAGCCGCGAGTGGGCCATTGCGGGCATCCAGCAGACCGCCTGACGCGGCACCGGCTGCGACACCGACACCAACAAGGGGCTGCGGCCCCTTGTTTCATTCGGGTGAGCACGCGATGAATCCGACCCCTCTCTACATCGTTACCGGCTCGTCGCGCGGCATGGGCGCGGCGATCGCGGCGCGGCTGCTTCGCGCCGATGCGACGCTGATCGGCATCGCGCGCCGGACCAGCGAGGCGTTGACCGAGCGCGCCGCGGCCAACCGCGCCCGGCTCGAGCAGTGGACGCTCGATCTGACCGACGGCGCGGCAGCCGCGCGGCGATTGCAGGACTGGCTGGCGGCGAGACCGGCGACCGCCTTCACGAGCGCGACCCTGATCAACAACGCGGCGCTGCTGGCGCGCGTCGGACCGGTCGACGAGGCCGACGACGCCGAACTGGCGGCGAGTCTGCGGATCGGGCTCGAGGCGCCGCTGCTGCTGTCGGCGGCGTTTCTGCGCGCGACCCGCGACTGGCCCGGTCCGCGACGCATCCTCAATATCTCGTCCGGCCTGGGCCGACGCGCGATGGCTGGCAGCGCGCCCTACTGCGCGGTCAAGGCGGGGCTCGACAACCTGTCGGCCGCGATGGCGCTCGACGAGGCGCGGCGGCCGAACGGCGCGCGCATCGTGGCGCTGGCGCCAGGCGTGATCGACACCGACATGCAAGGTCAGCTGCGCAGCGCCGCCGCCGAGGGCTTTCCGGACCGCGCCAGTTTCGTCCAGATGAAAGACCGCGGGCAACTCGCCACGCCCGACGACGCGGCGGCCCGCGTGCTCGAATTTCTGGCCCGGCCGGAGTTCGGCCAAACGCCTCTGGCCCAGGTGCGGACCGCCGCCTGAGCCCGCGCGGCACCGACGACGTTCAGTCCGGACCCTGGAAACCGCCGGCGCGGTAGGTCAGCACCAGCGTATCGCGGTGCGCGCCATCGGCCAACGGCTGGATCGGCGTGCTCTCGTGCACCACGCGCGCATCGTCGAGCAGCAAGGTCGTCCAGGGCTCGACCATGGTGAAGCGCAGGCCGTGCGGGCCGTCGGCCTCGAAGACGCGGGTTTCGCCGCCTTTGACATCGACCCGCGCGACCAGCAGCACCGCCACCAGGTCGACACCGTCGCGGTGGGCGCCCTCGGGCGTCGGGCGGCCGATGCCGCCCTCGGTGTCGATGCGGAACTGGTGCGCCTCGACGAACCACGGTT
>JBDSZM010000214.1:0-4605 GCA_039925165.1 Burkholderiaceae bacterium | reverse complement strand
CGCCGCGGCGATGCCGACGTGGTGTTCGTGCACGACCAGGCGGCCGAGGAGAAGTTCGTCGCCGAGGGCTGGGGCATCAAACGCCTGCCGGTCATGTACAACGATTTCATCGTCGTCGGCCCGCGGTCCGATCCCGCCGGCGTGCGCGGCAAGGACGTGGTCGCGGCGCTGAAGAAGCTGGCACAGGGCGCGACGCCCTTCGTCTCGCGCGGCGACAGCAGCGGCACCCACGCCGCCGAGCTGCGCTACTGGAAGTCCGCCGGCGTCGACCTCGCGAGCGCCAAGCCGGCCGGCTACAAGGCGTGCGGCTGCGGCATGGGGCCGGCCCTGAACATCGCCGCGTCGATGAACGGCTACGTGCTGACCGACCGCGGCACCTGGCTCAACTTCAAGAACCGCGGCGACCTGGCCATCCTGGTCGAAGGCGACCAGCGCCTGTTCAACCAGTACGGCGTGATGGTCGTCAACCCCGCGCGGCACCCGCACGTCAAGAAGGACCTGGCGCAGGCCTTCGTCGACTGGATCGTGTCGCCGGCCGGCCAAGCGGCGATCGCGAACTACAAGATCGGCGGCGAGCCGCTGTTCTTCCCAAACGCGAACTGATGCGCGGTCTGCGCTGCGGGTCCGGGCTCGTGAGGATGTTCGCCGCGCTGGTCACCAGCGTCGTCGTGGCGCCGGTGCTGGCGCAGTCCAACGCCCCGGCGTTGGTGGTGTATGCGGCCGGTAGCCTGCGCGCGGCCTTGACCGATGTCGCGGTCGCCTTCGAGGCGAGCCGGCCGGTCCGGGTCGCGATGACCTATGGCGCTTCGGGACTGCTCAAGGACCGCATCGTCGCGGGCGAGTCCCCGGCGGTGTTCGCGTCGGCCAACATGGAACATCCGCAGGCGCTGGTCGCGGCGGGCCGCGCGCCGGCGGTCCATGCCTTTGCCCGCAACGCGCTTTGCGTGCTGGCGTCGCCCGGGTTCTCGTTGCGCGGCAAAGCGCTGGCGCTGCGCCTGCTCGACGCCGATGTTCGCGTCGGCACCTCCACGCCGCGGGCCGATCCGTCAGGCGAGGATGCCTTCGAGCTGTTCGACCGGATCGAGTCCAGCGGCGCCGCCGGCCCCGGCTCGGCGGCCGCGCTGAAGGCCAAGGCCCTGCAGCTGACGGGTGGCCCGACGTCACCGTCGCCGCCCGCCGGTCGCAATGTGTACGGTGACCTGGTCGCCAGTGGCCAGGCCGACGTCTTCGTCACCTATTGCACCAACGCCGCGCTGGCGCGGCGCGAGCAGGTCGGGCTGCAGGTGCTGGCAGTGCCCGGCGGCGCCGATGTGGCGGCCCGCTACGGACTGGCGCTGATCGGCCCGCCGACCGCGGACGCCCAGGCCTATGTGCAGTTCCTGCTCGGTCCGCAGGGCCAAGCGATCCTCGCGTCGCACGGCTTCGCAGCCGCGTGACCGGCGTGGCCCGTCAGCGCCGCTTCGGCCGCGCGTACCGCCACCACGGCAAGGCGCGGGTCAGCGCCAGCACCTCGCCGGGCCGCTGCACGCGGTAGCCCGGCAGCGTCTGCAACGCGGCGGCCCAATCGGGCGACGCCAGCGCCGCACGCAAGGCCGTGACCAGCGGCGTGTCGACCATCGGCTTCAGGCAGACCAGGAAGTAGTCCTCCTCGGCCAGGGCGACGAAGCGCAGTCCGCGCGCCTGCGCCGCCGCCTCGATGCCCAGGCCCACGTCGGCCTCGCCCGAGGCGACCGCGGTCGCGACCGCGAGGTGGGTGTATTCGATACGCGTCGCATAACCGTCGAGGTCGGCCGGTGCGAGCCCGGCCTGCTCGAGCAAATGGTCGAGCAGCAGCCGCGTGCCCGAGCCGGCCTGCCGGTTGACGAAGCGCAGTGCCGGGCGCCCGGGCGCCGACGGTGCGGCCAGGTCCGCGAGCGAGGTCACCGCGGTGTCGGACCGGTGCATCAGCCCCTGGCATCGCCCGTGGCTGCCGATCAGCTTGTGCAGGCCGGGCTTCAGCAGCGGCCGCAGCGCCCGCGTGAAAACCGGCGCGGCCTGCGCCAGCCGCGGCACGTGGAAACCGGCGACGCGGCAGCGTCCGTCGAGCAGACTGCGCAGCGCATCCTCGCTGCCGGTGAAGCGCAGGTCCAGGTGCAGGCCGTGGTGCGCCTCGGCCAGGGTCTGCAGCAGCGGCAGGCCGAGGTCGTGGCTGGCCGCGATCTCCAGCACTTCCAGGGCCGGGTCCTCGGCCAGCGCGACCACGCGCTGCAGCTCGCGGCGCAGCGCCTCGACGTGCGGTGTCATGCGCGTGCGGGCCTGGCGCTCGGCCCACAGCAGGCGTTCGGCGAACGGCGTCAGGCGCGCATGGCGGCCCTGCGCCCACTGCACGAGCGCATGGCCCAGCACCGATTCCCACTCCCGCAGCGCGCCCCAGACGTGCCGGTACGACTGGCCTGAAGCGCGCGCCGCCTGGCTGATCGAGCCCTGCTCGCGCAGCGCCGACAGCAGGTCGAACAGCGGGTTCTCGATCTCCGCGCCCGACTGCCCGGGGGCGGCGTAGCGGTAGGCGAGGTGGATGCCGCGGGGCGGAGCAGACATGGACGAGATGCGCGGCGCGCACCAAAGACGGCGCAGGCGCAGTGTCACACGCCGCGCGGCGCGGTCGGCAGGGGTGGCAGCGCCCGTGGCGGCGCGGATGCCGACCGCGGTTTCGACGCCGTGACACGCGGCGGCCCCGGTGGCCGCCGCCACGACAGGTGCATCGCGCCCGCCGGGTCGGATGGCGGCGTCAGGCCGGCGCGCCTTCGACCGCCATCGCGCGTTCGACCGCCTCGAACGCGCGCCGGCGCACCGCGTCGTCGGTGCGCCTGATGGAAGCCCATCCGCGCGCCGGCATCCTGCAGACGCTGCCGCAGGTGGCGCACGCGAGCACGCTGCACGCCCGCGCCCAGCAGTTCGCGAGCCGCGTCACGCGGCGCGACTCGAGCAGCGCGTAGGCCCGCACCTCGGTCTCGGACGGGTCCGGGCGCTGGACCCAGAAGGTGGTGAAGACCGGGAACTCCTCGCCGGCCGCGCCGCCGACCGTGTCGATTGCGACGCCGCGGGCCGACACGCCGTAGCGCAGGCCCTGGGCCAGGACCCGGAAGTAGCTCGCGCCGAGAAAAGCCGCCACCTCGTCACTGCGCGGCGGGCTGTCGATCCAGCGGTTCAGGCGCCAGCCCGCGGCGCCGCCGGCGACGCCGTTCTCGTAGGCCTCGAGCGGCACCCGCAGCGGGCGCGCCTGGTCGCCCACCAGCTCGAACATCGTGACCGGACGCACATTGCCGTTGCCGAGCGGGAAATACTGCAATTCGTACCGTGTGCCGGTGCCGCGCCAGGTCGACTGCTCGGGGCGGAAGCGCTGCCGCCGGCTCGCGTCGTAGCCGAGCGCGAGCACTGCCGCATCGGGCGGTGGCGGCTTGCGGTAGGGCGCGCGGGCGACCCGCTCGGCGGTGCGCGCCACGTCGTCAAAGCCGAAGCCAAAGGCCGGCCCGGCCAGGCCGGCGAGGGCCAACCCCAGGCAGCGCACCGCACGCCATGCAGCCGGGTGAAATAGTGAATGTTGCATTGCAACATTAATTATTGCGACGGGTTGCTCCAGATCAAGTTGCAAGGCCATCCCGCATCGCAACCGAATGCGTCGCATCTCCCACGAGCTGCCGCTCGAGCAGGCGCCGCAGGCCTACCACAACGTCGACCCCCGCAACAAGGCTGGACGAAGGTGGTGCTCGGAGCCGGGCGGTTGAGGGGCGCGGCGGGCGCCGCAGGCCGCGGCGCGTGGGCTGACCCTGGCCGGCAGGCCGACACGTGGGGCGCGGCGATCCGGTCGGCCGGGGTCTACGTCGACCGAACGCCCTCGCAGCCAAGGCCGAGCGCGGCCAGCGCGGCGACCTCGGCCGCATCGAAGCCCCAGTCGGCCAGCGCCGCGCGGCCGTGCTCGCCGCGCTCGGGCGGCGCACCGCGCACCGCGCCCGGCGTGCGGTCGAAGCGCGGCGCCGGCGCCGGCTGTGCGACCCGGCCGATCGTCACGCTGGCGGCGCGCTCGACCTGGTGCGGATGCGCGCGCGACTCGGTGAAGCCGAGCACCGGCGCGAAGCAGGCGTCCGAGCCGTCGAAGACGGCGCACCACTCGTCGCGGGTCTTGCTCGCGAAGACCGTGGTGTAGCGCTCGCGCAGGCGTGGCCAGCCGGCGCGGTCGTGCTGCGCCGGCAGCGCTTCGTCGGCCAGGCCCAGGCGCTGCAGCAGCTCGGCGTAGAACTTGGCCTCGATCGCGCCGATGGCGACGTACTTGCCGTCCGCCGTGGCGTAGCTGTCGTACCAGGGCGCGCCCGAGTCGAGCAGGTTCTCGCCGCGCCGCTCGCTCCATTGCCCGGCGGCCTGGAAGCCGGCGAACATGGTGGCGAGCAGCGCCGCGCCGTCGACCATCGCGGCGTCGACGACCTGCCCGCGTCCGCTCGTGCGCGCCTCGATCACGCCGCAGGCGATGCCGAACGCGAGCAGCATGCCGCCGCCGCCGAAATCGCCGACCAGGTTGAGCGGCGGCACCGGCGGTCCGCCGGCCCGGCCGATCGCGTTCAGCACGCCGGC
>JBDSZM010000213.1:0-2885 GCA_039925165.1 Burkholderiaceae bacterium | reverse complement strand
CGCTGGTGTTCGAACCGCGGCTGTCGCCGATGGTGCTCTTCAATGAGACCTTCAAGGCCTACAACTCGTTCATCCTGCTGTCGGTGCCGTTCTTCCTGCTGACCGCCAACCTGATGGGCATCGGCGGCATCACCAGCCGGCTGGTCCGGCTGTCGCGGACGATGGTGGGCAGCCTGCCGGGCGCGCTGGCGCAGATCAACGTCGTGCTGTCGGTCTTCTTCGCCGGCATCTCGGGCTCGTCGACCGCCGACGCCGCGAGCCAGAGCAAGATCTTCATCGACGCGCAGACCGAGGAAGGCTACGACCTGTCGTTCTCGATCGCGATCACCGCGGTCTCGGCCGTGCTCGCGGTCGTCATCCCGCCGTCGATCCTGATGGTGGTGTGGGGCGGCGTCATCTCGACCTCGATCGGCGCGCTGTACCTGGCCGGCATCGTGCCGGGCTTCCTGATCGCCGGGGCGCAGATGGCGACCGTGCACGTGTATGCGGTGCGCCGCAAGTACCCGGTCTATCCGCGCGCCACCGCGAAAGAGTTCTTCGTCTCGATGCTCGAGTCGATCCCGGCGCTGATGACGCCCTTCATCATCGTCGGCGGCATCCTGCTCGGCTGGTTCACGCCGACCGAGTCGGCCGCGATCGCGGTGATCTACGCGGCGCTGCTGTCGTTCTTCGTCTATCGCGAGATGGACCGCAAGCGCCTGCACACCGCGCTGTCCGAGACCGGCAAGCTGTCGGCGATCGCGCTTTTTTGCGTCGGCACCGCGTCGGCCTTCGGCTGGCTGCTGGCGTACTACCAGATCCCGCAGTCGCTGCTGTCCAACGTGACGGCCTGGGGCCTGGGAATCACCGGCGTCGGGTTCTTCATCGCGTTGTGTTTCCTCATCGTCGGCTGCTTCCTCGATGCGATCCCGGCGATCGTGATCGTCGGCACCACGCTCGAACCGCTGGTGCATTCGGTGCACATGCACCCGATCCAGTTCGCCATCATCGGCATCGTGGCGCTCGCCTTCGGCCTGGTCACTCCCCCCTACGGCCTGTGCCTGATGATCGCCTGCTCGGTCGCCAAGGTGAAGCTGCGCTTCGCGCTCAAGGACACGCTCATCATGCTGGTGCCGATGCTGCTGGTGCTGATCGCGCTGATCCTGTGGCCCGAGGTGTCGCTGTTCCTGCCCCGGCTGATCTCGCCCGAACTCGTCAAATAACGTCAGGACCGTTGCCGATGCCCGACCTCTCCCGTTTCAGCCTCGAAGGCCGGACCGCGCTCGTCATCGGCGGCACCAGCGGCATCGGCAAGGCGATCGCGCGCGGCTATCTCGAGTCCGGCGCGCGCGTCGTCATCGCCGGCCGCAACACCGACAAGCTGGCCGGTGCGCTGGCCGAACTGGACCCGCACGGCACGGTGTCCGGCTTCGACGCCGACGTCAGCGACCCGGCCGGCCTGCGCGGCCTGGTCGGCAGCGCGCTGGCCGAACTCGGCCACCTCGACGTGCTGGTCAACTGCCAGGGCATCACGCTGATCAAGCCGGCCGAGGACTTCAGCCAGGCCGACTGGAGCAAGGTCGTCGACACCGACCTGAAAAGCGTCTTCTTCGCCTGCACCGAGGTCGGCCGCCACATGCTCGGGCGCGGCAGCGGCGCCATCGTCAACATCGCGTCGCTGGCATCGCACCGCGGCTGGCCCGGCAGCGCGCTCTATGCGCTGTCGAAGGCCGGGGTGCTGAGCCTGACGCGCAGCCTCGCCGCCGAATGGATCACGCGCGGGGTGCGGGTCAATGCGATCTCGCCCGGCTTCTTCATGACCGAGCTCAACCGCGACAAGATGTCGGATGCGCGCAAGGCGCTGGCGCTGGCACGCACCCCGGCCGGGCGCTTCGGCGAGGTCGACGAACTCGTCGGCGCGGCGATCTACCTGGCGTCGCCGGCGGCCGGCTTCGTCACCGGCGAATCGATCGCGGTTGACGGCGGCTTCCTCGCGACCGGCCTCTAGCCCGGACCTGCCGGCACGGCTCCAGGAGGGCACGCACCATGCCGCACATCGAGCCGGTCAGCGACCTCGCGGGTGCGCGCATCCACGGCCTCGACCTGTCGCAGCCGCTGGCCGACGCCGACTTCGCGGCGGTCGAGCGCGCGCTCCACGAGCACGCTTACGTGGTCCTGCCACGGCAGACCGTGACGACGCACCAGTTCGTCGCCTTCGCGCGCCGCTGGGGCCCGCCCGAGCCGCACGTGATCGATACCTTCCACCATGCAGCCGATGCCAACATCCTGGTGCTCTCGAACGTCACGCACCACGGCCGGCCGATCGGGCTGCTCGACGCCGGCACCTATTTCCACACCGACTATTCGTACCTGACCGTGCCGGCGCGCTGCACCCTCCTGTACGCGATCCAGATGCCGCGCGAGCGCAGCGGCACCACCTTCGCCAACCAGACCCGCGCCTATGCCGACCTGCCGATCGCGATGAAGCAGCGCATCGACGGCCTGGTCGTGCGCCACCACTACGGCAACCGCGACGACCTCGACTCGGCGTCGCGCACGGTCGCCTCGGTGCTCGACACGCACCAACTGAAGAAGGTCGACTGGGTCCGGCACCGGTTGGTGCGGCCGCACCCACACACCGGCGTGAAGGCGCTCTACGCGGTGTCGGGCAGCTCGTTCGGCATCGACGGCGTGGACGACCGCGAGGGCGTGGCGCTGCTCGACGAACTCAAGGCCCACGCGACCCAGCCACGCTATCTGCAGACCCACACCCATGCGGTCGGCGACGTCATCGTCTGGGACAACGCGCAACTGCTGCACGCGGCGCCACTGACCCACCTGGACGACCCACGCACGCTGTGGCGTGTGACGGTGAAGGAAGCGGCGCCGAAGAGGCCGGGCTGAGC
>JBDSZM010000212.1:0-3170 GCA_039925165.1 Burkholderiaceae bacterium | reverse complement strand
CCTCGCGCCACCGACGTAGCGCTCCCGACGACACCGCCCACCACACCATGTTCGGATCCTTTCGTCGCTATTTCTCGACGGACCTCGCCATCGACCTCGGCACGGCCAACACCCTCATCTACGTGCGGGGCAAGGGCATCGTGCTCGACGAGCCGTCGGTCGTCGCGATCCGCCACGAAGGCGGGCCCAACGGCAAGAAGACCATCCAGGCGGTCGGCGCCGAGGCCAAGGCGATGCTCGGCAAGGTGCCCGGCAACATCGAGGCCATCCGGCCGATGAAGGACGGCGTGATCGCCGACTTCACCGTCACCGAGCAGATGCTCAAGCAGTTCATCAAGCTGGTGCATCCGCGCTCGGTGCTGCGGCCCAGCCCGCGCATCAACGTGTGCGTGCCCTGCGGGTCGACCCAGGTCGAGCGGCGCGCGATCCGCGAATCGGCGCTCGGCGCCGGGGCGTCCGAGGTCTACCTGATCGAAGAGCCGATGGCCGCGGCGATCGGTGCCGGACTGCCGGTCAGCGAAGCCACCGGCTCGATGGTGGTTGACATCGGCGGCGGCACGACCGAGGTCGGCGTCATCTCGCTCGGCGGCATGGTCTACAAGGGCAGCATCCGGGTCGGCGGCGACAAGTTCGACGAAGCCATCATCAACTACATCCGGCGCAACTACGGCATGCTGATCGGCGAGCCCACCGCCGAGATGATCAAGAAGACCATCGGCTCGGCGTTTCCGGGCTCCGAAGTCAAGGAGATGGAAGTCAAGGGCCGCAACCTCAGCGAAGGCGTGCCGCGCAGCTTCACGATCAGCAGCAACGAGATCCTGGAAGCCCTGACCGACCCACTGAACCAGATCGTCTCGGCGGTCAAGAACGCGCTCGAGCAGACCCCGCCCGAACTCGGCGCCGATATCGCCGAGCGCGGCATGATGCTGACTGGCGGCGGCGCACTGCTGCGTGACCTCGACCGGCTGCTGGCCGAGGAGACCGGCCTGCCGGTGCTGGTCGCCGAAGACCCGCTGACCTGCGTGGTGCGCGGCTGCGGCATGGCGCTCGAGCGCATGGAGCGGCTGGGCTCGATCTTCACCTCCGAGTGAGTCTCGACGCACCCTGAAGGCCCGGCCGAGCCATGACGCTGGGCACCATCGACCGCACCCCGCCGCCCTTCTTTCGCCAGGGGCTGTCGGCGCAGACCAAGCTGATCTTCTTCGCTGCACTGGCGCTGTTCCTGATGGTGGCCGACACACGGTTCCACGTTACGCAGCCGATGCGCGCGGTGCTGGCGACGGCGCTGCACCCGGTGCAGCGCACGCTGCTGGTGCCGGTGAGCGCGTGGGGCGGCCTTAGCGACTACTTCGGCGGCCTGCAGCACGCGCTCGACAGCGAGGCCGCCGCGCGCCGTGAGCTGGCGCTGCAGGCCGAGCGTGCCCTCCGGGTCGACCGGCTGCAGGCCGAGAACGCGCGGCTGCGGGCCCTGCTCGAACTGCGTCCGGGCCTGCAGGTGCGCTCGTTCACAGCCCAGGTGCTGTACGACGCGCCGGACCCGTATTCGCGCAAGGTCATCATCGACCGCGGTGCGACCCACGGCATCGTGCTGGCCTCGCCGGTGGTCAACGAGGCCGGCGTGCTCGGGCAGGTGACCCGGGTCTATCCGCTGTCGGCCGAGGTCACGCTCTTGACCGACAAGAACGCTTCGGTGCCGGTGCTCAACCCGCGTACCCAGTCGCGCAGCGCCGCGTTCGGCGGGGCGGGGACGGCCGGGGCCGGGCTCGAACTGCGCTTCATGGCAAGCAACGCCGACGTGCAGGTCGGCGATCTGCTCACCACCTCGGGCGTCGACGGCGTCTACCCGCCCGGCCTACCGGTGGCGCGCGTGGCGAGCATCGACCGCAAGATCGACTCCGGCTTCGCGCGCATCCTGTTGACTCCGGCCGCGCCGCCCGACGGTGTGCACCACGTGCTGGTGCTCGAGCCGCTCGGGCTGCAGCTGCCACCGCCGCCGCAGGAGCCGTCGCCGGAGGATGCGAAGAAGGCGGCCGCCGCGGCCAAGAAGGGGCCCCGCAAGTGATGCCGCGCAGCGAAGACCAGCTGCTGCTGCCGGTGAACCCGCTGTTCGTGTGGCTCACGCTGCTGGTCGCGTTCGCGCTCAACGTGGTGCCCCTCGGACGGGTCGCGGCCATGCCCGACTTCGTCGCGCTGGTGCTGGTGTTCTGGAACGTCAACCAGTCGCGCCGGGTCGGCGTCGGCGTGGCATTCTGCTTTGGCCTGATGATGGACGTCCACGCCGGCGCGGTGCTCGGTCAGCACGCGCTGGCCTACACGTTGCTCAGCTTTTTCGCGATCACGATCCACCGGCGCCTGCTGTGGTTCACGGTGCCGGCGCAGGCGCTGCAGATCCTGCCGCTGTTCGTCGGCGCACACGCGGTGTCGCTCGCGGTGCGCCTGCTGGCCGGCGGCATGTTCCCAGGCTGGGACCTCGCTTTTGCGCCGCTGATCGAGGCGCTGCTCTGGCCGCTGGTGACGGGGCTGCTGCTCGCGCCGCAACGGCGCGCGCCCGACCGGGATCAGAATCGACCGCTATGAGGGCGTTTGTCATGGGCCGGTCGACGCGGCACGGGGAGGTCGGCGCATGACCGAACTGAAGAACATCGAACGAGAGCTGTCGCGCTTTCGGGGTCGATTGCTCGCCGCCGCAGCGTTCGTTCTGGTGCTGTTCAGCCTGCTCGGTGCGCGCCTGGTCTACCTGCAGGTCTACCGCCACGCCGAGCTGCGCACCCAGGCCGAAAACAACCGCATCACCGTGGTGCCGGTGGTGCCGAACCGCGGCCTCATCCTCGACCGCAACGGCATCGTGCTGGCCAACAACTATTCGGCCTTTACCCTCGAGATCACGCCGTCGCGGGTCGACAACCTCGAGGCCACGATCGACCGGCTGTCGGAGTTTGTCGAGATCCAGCCGCGCGACCGACGCCGTTTCAAGCGGCTGATGGACGAGAACAAGAGCTTCGAGTCACTGCCGATCCGCACCAAGCTGAGCGATGACGAAGTGGCCCGCTTCACCGCTCAGCGCTTTCGTTTCGCCGGCGTCGAGATCAAGGCGCGGCTGTTTCGCAACTACCCGCTCGGGCAGGTGGGCAGTCACCTGATCGGCTACATCGGCCGCATCAACGAGGCCG
>JBDSZM010000211.1:0-3738 GCA_039925165.1 Burkholderiaceae bacterium | reverse complement strand
TGCGGCACCGGCACGCCGCCGATGATGAGGATGCGCTTGTCGCCCTTGACGATCTCGGTCAGGTAGCGCTGCACCATGAGGGTCTGCGCGCCGCCGCGGTTCAGCGTCTCGACGATGCTGCCCAGGTTGAGCGCGTCCGGCCCGACGCGGAAGATGCCGATCCCGCCCATGCCGTCGAGCGGCTTCAGGATGATGTCGCGGTGCTCGGCGTGGAAGCGCCTGACGTCGGCCTCGTCGCGTGTCACGAGGGTCGGTCCGATAAATTGCGGGAACTCGAGGATGGCGAGCTTTTCCGGGTGGTCGCGCAACGCCGCCGGCCGGTTGAAGACCCGGGCGCCCTCGCGCTCGGCCTGCTCGAGCAGGTGGGTGGCGTAGAAATACTCGCTGTCGAACGGCGGGTCCTTGCGCATCACGACCGCCTCGACGTCGGCCAGCGCCAGTCGCTTGGCGCTCTCGGGCACGGGGTCGAACCAGTGCAGCGGGTCACTGGCCAGCGTGATGTGGCGGACCTTGGCCTGCACCTTGCCGCCACGCTGCCAGGCGATGTCGCGCGGCTCGCAGGCGATGAGGCGATGGCCGCGCCGTGCGGCCTCGCGCATCATTGCGTAGGTGGTGTCCTTGTAGGTCTTGAAGCCTTCCAGCGGATCGGCGACGAAGAGGATGTGCATGGTGTGCTCCGCGCGGCGGGCGTTTCAGATCTCGAGTTTCGATCCCAGCTCGACCACCCGGTTGGCGGGCAGGCGCAGGAAGTCGGCCGCCGCGGACGCATTGCGGTGCATGCCGGCGAAGAGCTTCTCGCGCCACGGCGCCATGCCGCTGCCCAGCGTCGGGCTGACGATGTCGCGCGACAGGAAGTAAGAGGTGTCCATGTCGTCGATGACGCAGCCGCGCTGACGCAGCAAGGCCAGCGCCTCCGGCACGTCGGGTTCGTTCTTGAAGCCGAAGTTCAGCGTCACCTGCCAGCAATCGTTGCCCAGCGGCTCCATCTGGCAGCGCCGGTCGAAGCTGAGCCACGGCACCTCGTGGTGTTTGACGGTCACGAACAGGTTGGTCTCGTGCAGGACCTTGTTGTGCTTGAGGTTGTGCAGCAGCGCGTTCGGCGTCACGCCCTGGTCGCTGACGAGGAAGACGGCGGTGCCGGGGACGCGGGTCGGCGGGCTCACGAAGACCGCCTCCAGGAAGCTCTTCAGGTCGATCGCCTCCTCGCGCAGCCGGCTCGACATCAGCTTGCGGCCCTGCTTCCACGTCATCATCAGCGTGAACATCAGCGCACCGATCAGGACCGGGAACCAGCCGCCGTCGAACACCTTGATCACGTTGGCGGCGAAGAAAGTCAGGTCGACCGCGAAGAAGAATCCGGTGGCGGCGACGCACAGGTACCAGGGGTACTTCCAGCCGTAGCGGATGACGAAGAAGGTCATGGTGGTCGTGATCAGCATGTCGATCGTGACCGCGATGCCATAGGCGCCGGCCAGCGCGCTGCTGCTGCCGAACAGGACCACCGCGACCACGATGCAACCGTACAGCGCCCAGTTGACGAAGGGCACGTAGACCTGGCCGGTCTCCTTGACGGAGGTGTGCAAGATACGCAGGCGCGGCAGGTAACCGAGCTGTATCGCCTGCTTGGTGACCGAGAACGCAGCCGTGATGAGCGCCTGCGAGGCGATTACCGTGGCGCAGGTGGCCAGACCGATCAGCGGCAGCAAGGCCCAGCTCGGCGCCATCTCGTAGAACGGATTGCGGACCTTCTCGGGGCTGGCCAGCAGCATCGCGCCCTGACCGAAATAATTGATGATCAGCGCCGGCATGACGAAGGCAAACCAGGCAATGCGGATCGGCCGCTTGCCGAAGTGGCCCATGTCGGCGTACAGCGCCTCGGCGCCGGTGACGCACAGCACCACCGAGCCGAGCGCAATGAAGGCGATCTTGGGATGTTGGAAGACGAACGCCAGCGCGTAGTGCGGCGACAACGCCCACAGCACCGCCGGGTTGGTCGCGATGTGCATCACCCCCAGCACCGTGAGCACGACGAACCACAGCGCGGTCACCGGGCCGAAATACTTACCGACCCGCGCCGTGCCCTGCCGCTGCACCAGGAAGAGCCCGGTCAGCACGACCAGCGTCAGTGGCACGACGTAGTTGTGCAGGCCGGGCGCGGCGACCTCCAGGCCCTCGACCGCCGACAGCACCGAGATCGCCGGCGTGATGACCCCGTCGCCGAAGAAGATGGCGGTGCCGAAGATACCGACCATCAGCAGCCGCCGGCGCAACGCGGGCCGATCCTTCACCGCCTGCGACGCCAGCGCCAGCATCGCGATCAGTCCGCCCTCGCCGTTGTTGTCGGCGCGCAGGATCAGCAGCACGTACTTGAGCGAGACCACCACGGTCAGCGTCCACACGACCAGCGACAGGACGCCGTAGATGTTCTGCGTCGTCAGCGGCACATGGCCGTTGGCGAACACTTCTTTCAGTGCATAGAGCGGGCTGGTACCGATGTCGCCGTAGACGACGCCGACGGCGCCCAGCGTCAGCGCCGCCAGGCTGGAGGTGTGACGGGACGGCTTCACGCGGGGCGGCGCTCGCGGCCTGGCTGCCCCCGGCGGGCGGCGCCGCTCATTCGTAGACTTCCGCGTCCGGGTCGGTGGCTTCCAGCTCGTAGCTCGCCGCCACCATCGCCAGCCGCGCGATCACGCCGTACATATAAAACCGGTTCGGCGCGCTCGCGCCGGGCTTGGCGCCCGAACGCGGCAATTGGTTCGACTCGGCGAAGGCGAGCGGCACGAAGCTCGCCCCGGGCGAATTGAGGTTCTCGTCGATGCCGCGCTCGGCGTTGACGCGGTAGAAGCCGCCCACCACGTAGCGGTCGATCATGTAGACCACCGGCTCGGCGACGGCGTCGTTGACGCGCTCGTAGGTCGGAACGCCCTCCTGCAGGATGACCTCGCTGACCTCCTGCCCGTCCTTGACGACGCTCATCTTGCTGCGCGTCTTGCGGTTCAGGTCGGCCAGGTCCTTGGGGTCGCGCACCGTCATGATGCCCATGCCGTAGGTGCCGGAGTCGGCCTTGACGATCACGAACGGCTTCTCCTGAATGCCGTATTCCTTGTACTTGCGCTTGATCTTGGCGAGCAACGCCTCGGTCTGCGTCATCAGGCACTCGGCACCGGCGCCCTCGCTGAAATTGACCTCGCCGCAACGGGTGTACAGCGGGTTGATCAGCCAGGGGTCCATGCCGAGCAGCTTGGCAAACTTCTTGGCGATCTCTTCGTAGGCCGCGAAATGATTCGTCTTGCGCCGAACCGCCCAGCCGGCGTGCAGCGGCGGCAGTAAATACTGTTCGTGCAGACCTTCCAGCACCTTGGGCAGTCCGGCCGACAGGTCGTTGTTGAGCAGGATGGTGCACGGGTCGAAATTCTTCAGCCCCAGCCGCCCGCGGGTGCGGATCAGCGGCTCGACCGTGAGCGAGGTGCCGTCGGGCATCGCGATCTCGGTCGGCTGGGTGATCGTCTCGTCGAGCGTGCCCAGGCGCACGTTCAGCCCGGCCTGGTGGAAGATCTGCATCAGCCGCACCACGTTGCTCAGGTAGAACGTGTTGCGCGTGTGCCGCTCGGGGATCAACAGCAGGTTCTTGGCCTCAGGGCAGATCTTCTCGATGGCCGCCATGGCCGCCTGCACCGCCAGCGGCAGCATCTCGACCGTCAGGTTGTTGAAGCCGCCCGGAAACAGGTTGGTATCGAC
>JBDSZM010000210.1:0-3004 GCA_039925165.1 Burkholderiaceae bacterium | reverse complement strand
GCCGCAACGACAGCCGCAACGACAGCCATAAAGACGGCGGCAACGACGGCCGCGGCCGCCCCGGGCGGCGCGCAGAGCGGCGCGGCCGGCACGCTGATCTTCGACGAGATCGACGCCGGCGTCGGCGGTGCCGTGGGCGAAACCGTCGGGCGCCTGATGCAGCGATTGGGGCGCGATCGCCAGGGCAATCCGCGAGAGCTCGCCGCCCGAGGCGACCTTGGCCAGCGGCCGCGGCGTGCTGCCGGCGTGGCCGGCGACCAGCAACTCGGCCGACTCGAGGCCGAACGATTGCGGCGCATCCTGCGATGTGAATGCAATCTCGAACACACCGCCGCCCATGCCGAGCTGCTGCAACGCCTGCGTCACCGCCACCGCCAGCGCGGGCGCCGACGTGCGGCGCGCGGCCGAGGCGGCGCGCGCCCGCACGTCGTAGTCGCGGCCGGCCTGGGTCAGCGCGCGCTCGAGTGCCTCGAGGTCGGCCGCCGCGTCGAGCGCCCGGGCATCTTCGCGCCATTGCGTCAGCAGCCCGAGCAGCTCGGCGGGCGGGCGGCGGAACCGCCGCGCGAGCCCCATCCATGCCGTGATGCGCTCGTCGAGCGCCTGCAAGCGGTCGGGCTCGAGGTCGGCGTGATTCAGGTAGGTGGCCAGCGTGTGCGAGGCGTCGGCGAGCTGGGCGCCGGCGCTGTCGAGCACCTCGACCACCTCGGCGAGCTGCGGGTCGAAATCGGCCACCGAGCGCACCGCGTCGAGCGCCCGCGCGGTCAGGGCCTGCGCATTCGCCTCGGCCTCCGACAACTGGTCGAGCGCATCGCGCGCTGCGTCGATCAGCGCCTGCAAGTTGGCGAGTTTGCGGTGCTCGGCGTCGAGATCTTCCCATTCGCCGGGCTGCGGCGCCAGCTTGTCGACCTCGGCGATCTGCCAGGCCAGGCGCTCGCGTTCGCGTTCCAGGTCGGCCTGCTGGCCGCGCGCGGCGTGCAACGCGGCCTCGGCGCCTTTCCAGCGCTGGTACAGCGCGGCCAGCGGCCCGGCATCGACGCCGGCGTGCGTGTCGACCAAGGCGCGCACGGCAGCCGGCCGCGTCAGGCTCTGCCAGGCGTGCTGGCCGTGGATGTCGACCAGATGATCGGCGGCCTCGCGCAACTGGCCGATGGTCGCGACGCTGCCGTTGATCCACGCCCGGCTCTTGCCCTGCGCATCGATCACACGGCGCAGCAGCAGCGTGTCGGTCGCATCGAAGCCGGCGGCCTCCAGCCAGGGAACGAGCGCCGGCGCGGTGTCGAACTCGGCTGAAATCTCGGCTCGCGCGGCGCCTTCTCGCAGCACGCCGGCGTCGCCGCGGCTGCCGAGAGCCAGTTGCAATGCATCGATCAGGATCGACTTGCCGGCGCCCGTCTCGCCGGTCAGCACCGACAGCCCGGCCTCGAACTCGACCTCGAGTGCCGAAACGATGACGAAGTCGCGCAGCGACAGACGGCGCAGCATGTCAGCTGACTGCGCAGGCACGACCTGGGCGAGGTGCCGCCGCCGGGGTCCTGGTGCGCAAGCTGCGCGCGGGCTGCATGTCAGGCCGTCCCCGAATGCCAGTGCAGCTTGCGACGCAGCGTCGCGTAGTAGCTCCAGCCGAGCGGGTGCAGGAAGTGGATCTGGTGCTGCGAGCGGCGCACGCTCACGCAGTCGCCGTGCAGCAGGCTCGCCAGCGATTGCATGTCGAAGCTGACGCTCGCATCGCGGCCGGCCACCACCTCGACCCGCACCTCGCCGGTGTCGGGCAGCACGATCGGGCGGTTCGACAGGTCGTGCGGCGCGATCGGCACCAGCAGCCAGCCCTGGATCTTCGGATGCAGGATCGGCCCGCCCGCCGACAGCGCGTAGGCGGTCGATCCGGTCGGCGAACTGACGATCAGTCCGTCGGCGCGCAGGTTGGCGACGAACTCGTCACCGATGTCGATCTTCAGCTCCACCATGCTCGATGCGACGCCGCGGCTGACCACCACGTCGTTCATCGCATAGCCCTCGAAGATGTTGACGCCGTCGCGCCACACCGTGCCTTCGAGCATGCTGCGGTGTTCGATCTCGAACTCGCCGGCCAGCATCGGGGTCAACGTGGCGGCGTAGTCGTCGAGCGCCACGTCGGTCATGAATCCCAGGCGGCCCTGGTTGATGCCAACCATCGGCGTGCCGTGCCGCGCCAGGCGACGCGCGATGCCGAGCATGGTGCCGTCGCCGCCGACCACCACCGCCACGTCGCAGGCCGCCCCGATCTCGTCGGGGCCGAGCGCGGGGTAGGCGTCGATGCCGGCGCTGGCCGCGGTCTGGGCCTCGAGCGACACCTCCAGACCCTGGCGGTTGAGGAAGCGCGCGATGTCCTCGAGCACGTCGCGGATGCCGTGGGCCTGGTACTTTCCCACCAGCGCGGCGTGACGAAAGTGGCTGACCATGCGCGGGATTACACCACGCCGCGTTGCCGCGCCGGCGCTCGGTGGAGGGCCGCTCGGTGGCCCCGACCTACAATCAAAATCATGCTCGACCAGCGCGCCAAGACCCTGCTCAAAGCCCTGGTGGAACGCTATATTGCCGACGGCCAGCCGGTCGGCTCGCGCACCTTGTCCCGGGCCAGCGGACTCGAGCTGTCGCCGGCCACGATCCGCAACGTGATGGCCGACCTGGAAGAGCTCGGCCTGATCGCGAGCCCGCACACCAGCGCCGGGCGCATCCCCACCGCGCGCGGCTACCGGCTGTTCGTCGACACCATGCTGACCGCGCAGCCGCGCGACTTCAGCGCCAGCGTCGCGATCGACGCCAGGCTCGCGCACGAACAGCCGCAACGCGTCATCACCAACGCCGCGCAGCTGCTGTCGAACCTGTCGAACTTCGTCGGCGTGATCACCGCGCCGCGCAAGGCGAGCGTGTTCCATCACATCGAGTTCATGCGCCTGTCCGAGCGCCGCGTGCTGGTGATCCTGGTCGCACCCGATGGCGACGTGCAGAACCGCGTCATCTTCAC
>JBDSZM010000209.1:0-3315 GCA_039925165.1 Burkholderiaceae bacterium | reverse complement strand
TCGAGCAGGCGCTCGTAGTCCTCGCGCGGAAACTTGGCGTCGATCGGCAGCCACAGCGGCACGCCGTCGCCGCGCTGGCCCGGCAGGCGGATCGCGAACTCGACCCGCGCCCCGCTGTGCGGCACGGTCTCGACGTTGCGCGCGTACTGCTCGGGCGTCATCACCTGCTCGAGCAGGCCGGCCAGCTGCATCTCGCCGAACACGCCGCGCACCTTGACGTTGTTGAGGACGCGGCTGAGCGAACCCACGTCCTTGGCCAGCACCTGCATCTCGCCGAGGCCGCGGTGCACCTGCTCGAGCCGGTCGGCGACCTGCTTGAAGCTCTCGCCCAGCCGGTGCTCGAGGGTCGATTGCAGCTTTTCGTCGACCGTGGCGCGCATCTGCTCGAGCTTGTGTTCGTTGCCCACCTGCATCGCGCCGAGCTGGCGTTCGACGCTCGCCCGCAACTCCGCCTGGCGCTGCTCGTTGCCCTGCGACAGCGCGCGCAGCTGATCGTTGAGTTGGGCCGAGAAACGCTGCAGCGACAGCGCCTGCGCCTCGCCGGCCACCGCGAGGGTGTCGGCCAGCGCCTGGCGGGTCGCCGAGAGCTGGCTCGCGAAGCGGTCGATCTGCTCGTTCTGCGTCCGTGCCACGTCGCCCTGCTGGGTCAGCAACACCTGCTGCAGCGAAGCGACCGACAGACCGAGTTCCTGGCGCGTCGCGGCGGCGCTGCGCGCGGTGTCCTCGCGCAGGTCGCGCGCCATGCGCTGGACCGCATCGTCAACCGCGCTGCCCATGACGACCGCCATGGCCTCGGGCCCGCGCCGGCGCGCGGCGCGCTCGCCGAGGGCGATGAGGATCAGGACGAGGAGGAGGACGAGGCCGACGCCAGCGAGGGCGATCGGCAACCAATCGAAGGGCATCGATCGATTGTCGCAGCGCGGGTCGGCGCGGGCCGCCTGCGGGCTGCGCTGGACGGCATCGAAGGTCCGGCGCCGGGGGCTTGGTATGGGCTATAACCCGCGGCGGTCGCCACCGCCCGCACCGCCCGAAGGAACACCATGCAACGCCGCCCCGTCCTGCACTCGATCGCCGCCCTGGCCGCCTGCGCCTGGATGCCGGCATGGGCCCAGACCCCCGCGGCCGCAGCGCGGCCGATTCGCCTGGTCGTGCCCTACCCGCCCGGCGGACCGCTCGACATCGTCGCGCGCATGTTGGCCGAGAAGGTGCGCGACAGCCTCGGCAGCGTCGTGGTCGAGAACCGGCCGGGTGCCGGCGGCAACCTCGGCGCCGACCTGGTCGCCAAGTCGGCGCCCGACGGCACCACGATCGTGATGGGCGCGGTCGCGACCCACGCCATCAACCCGTGGCTGTATGCCCGCATCCCCTACGACCCGATCCGCGACTTCACGCCGATCACGCTGGTCGCGCAGGTGCCCAACGTGCTGGTCATGAATGCGCAGACCGCGCAGCGCCTCGGCATCGGCGGCGTCGCCGATCTGGTCGGCTACGCGAAGAAGAACCCGGGCAAGCTCAACTACGGCTCGGGCGGCAACGGCAGCGCCGGGCACCTGGCCGGCGAGATGTTCAAGTCGCAGGCCAAGGTCTTCATGGTCCACATCCCCTACGCGGGCGGCAACCCGGCGCAACTGGCGCTGCTGTCGGGCCAGGTCGACCTGAATTTCGACAACCTGGCGGCGGCCTCGGCCAACATCAAGGCCGGCAAGCTGGTGGCGCTGGCGATGACCACCGCGCGACGCGCCGGCAGCATGCCCGAGGTGCCGACGATCGCCGAGGCCGGGCGCGCGATCGGCCTCGGCAGTTTCGACATCAACACCTGGTTCGGCCTGTTCGGCCCGGCCGGGCTGCCGGCCGAGACGACCCAGCGCCTGAACCGCGCCTTCGTCGACGCGCTCAACGCGCCCGACACCAAGGCCCGCTTCGCAACCCTGCTCGCCGATCCGGCACCGACCACGCCCGAGCAGTTCGCCGCGTTCGTGAAGAGCGAACTCGGCAAGTACGAGGGCGTGGTGAAGGCGAGCGGCGCGAAGGCCGACTGAAGACGGGGTCGCACGCGGCAGCCGCGCGGCCGCGTCACTCGCCCAGGTAGGCCGCGCGCACCCGCGGATCCTCGAGCAGCATGCGCGCGTTGCCGCTCATCGTGACCTCGCCCGAATCCATCACGTAGCCGCGCGTCGCCAGCGCGAGCGCCCGGCTCGCGTTCTGCTCGACCAGCAGCACGGTGGTGCCGCGGGCGTGAATGTCGGCGACGACCTCGAAGATCTTGTCGACCATCAGCGGCGACAGCCCCATCGACGGCTCGTCGAGCAACAGCACCTTCGGGCGCGCCATCAGCGCGCGGCCCATCGCCAGCATCTGCTGCTCGCCGCCGCTCATGGTGCCGGCGAGCTGGTGGCGGCGTTCCTTGAGGCGCGGGAAGATGGCATAGACCTTGTCGATGTCGGCATCGATCTCGGCATCGTTGCGCACATAGGCGCCCATCTGCAGGTTCTCGGTGATGCTCATGCGCGCGAAGACACCGCGACCCTCGGGCACCATCACCAGGCCCTGCTTGACCAGGTCCCACGAGCCCTGGCCCTTGATGTCGCGCCCCATGAAGCGGATCTCGCCGGCCGCCGCCGGCTGGGTGCCGGTGATCGCCTTCAGCGTGGTCGTCTTGCCGGCGCCGTTGGCACCGATCAGGCTGACGAGCTCGCCCTCGTGGACTTCGAAGCTGACGCCCTTGACCGCCTGGATGCCGCCGTAGGCGACCTTCAGGTCGCTGACCTTCAGGAGAGTGCTTGCCATGTTCGTGGGGGTCCGGTGAGCCGCGTCAGTGCGCCTTGTGGCCGGCGCCGAGATAGGCCTCGATCACCTTCTCGTTGCGTTGCACGTCGGCCGGCGATCCTTCTGCGATCTGCTTGCCGTAGTCGAGCACCGTCACGCGGTCGCACAGGCCCATCACGAGCTTCACGTCGTGCTCGATCAGCAGGATGGTGCGTCCGTCGTTGCGGATGCGGTCGATCAGTTCGCGCAGCACGATCTTCTCGGTCGCGTTCATGCCGGCGGCCGGCTCGTCGAGCGCGATCAGCTTGGGGTCGGTGGCCAGGGCGCGGGCGATCTCGAGCCGGCGCTGGTCGCCATAGCTCAGCGTGCGGGCCTTGAAGTCGCTGTAGCGGCCGATGCCCACGTAGTCGAGCAGTTCCTGGGCGCGGCCGGCGATGGCGGCCTCTTCGGCCTTGAAGGCCGGCGTGCGAAACACCGCGCCGATCAGGCCCGAGCCGGTGCGCACGTGGCGCCCGACCATCACGTTCTCGAGCGCGGTCATCTCGGCGA
>JBDSZM010000208.1:0-4087 GCA_039925165.1 Burkholderiaceae bacterium | reverse complement strand
CCGGGTTCGCCTTCAGGCGCACCTTCATCTGTTCGTAGACCTTGAAGAAGTTCGCGCCGGTGCGGTCCATCTTGTTGACGAACGCGAGGCGCGGCACCTTGTACTTGTTGGCCTGGCGCCAGACGGTCTCGGACTGCGGCTGCACGCCGCCGACGGCGCAGTACACCATGCAAGCGCCGTCGAGCACGCGCATCGAACGCTCGACCTCGATGGTGAAGTCGACGTGACCCGGGGTGTCGATGATGTTGATCCTGTGCTCGGGCTGCGCCAGGTCCATGCCCTTCCAGAAACAGGTTGTCGCGGCCGACGTGATCGTGATGCCACGCTCCTGCTCCTGCTCCATCCAGTCCATCGTCGCCGCGCCATCGTGCACTTCACCGATCTTGTGGTTCACACCGGTGTAGAAGAGGATGCGCTCGGTCGTCGTCGTCTTGCCGGCGTCGATGTGCGCCGAGATGCCGATGTTGCGATAGCGCTCGATGGGGGTCTTGCGGGCCATGATGGCACTCCAAAAGCAGGGGCCGCCCGCGGGCTCGTGTAAACCCGAAGAGCGGCCGGAGATAACAGGGGTTTTAGAAGCGGAAGTGCGAGAACGCCTTGTTGGCCTCGGCCATGCGGTGCACCTCATCGCGCTTCTTCATCGCGCCGCCGCGGCCCTCGACGGCCTCCAGCAACTCGTTGGCCAGCCGCTGCGCCATCGACTTCTCGCCGCGCTTGCGGGCCGATTCCTTGAGCCAGCGCATGGCCAACGCGACCCGGCGCACCGGCCGCACTTCGACCGGAACCTGGTAGTTCGCGCCGCCGACGCGGCGCGACTTCACTTCAACCATCGGCTTGATGTTGTTCAGCGCGACGACGAACACTTCGAGGGGGTCCTTGCCGGACTTCTTCTCGACCTGCTCGAGCGCGCCGTAAATGATGCGTTCGGCGATGGCCTTCTTGCCGGATTCCATGATCACGTTCATGAACTTCGACAGATCGACCGAGCCAAATTTCGGATCGGGGAGGATGTCCCGTTTGGGGACTTCGCGACGACGAGGCATTTCTCTTCCTTCTGTTTCAGTTGGCGTCCCGACATCGGGAATGACCTCGGACCGTCATGGCGACGGCCCACTTACTCGAACGGCCTTCGGGCCGTTGTTCTGTTTAACGGCCCGAAGGCCGTTGCTCCTGTCAGCGCCAGCGGCATTACGCCTTCTTGGGCCGCTTCGCGCCGTACTTCGACCGCGATTGCTTTCGGTCTTTCACGCCTTGCAGGTCGAGCGAACCGCGCACGATGTGGTAACGCACGCCGGGCAGGTCCTTGACCCGACCGCCACGCACCAGCACCACGCTGTGCTCCTGCAGGTTGTGGCCTTCGCCGCCGATGTACGAAATGATCTCGAACCCGTTTGTCAGGCGCACCTTGGCGACCTTGCGCAGCGCCGAGTTCGGCTTCTTGGGCGTCGTCGTATACACACGGGTGCAAACGCCGCGCCGCTGCGGACCGCCCTGCAGTGCAGGCGACTTCGACTTAACGACCTCGGTTTCGCGACCGTGGCGCACGAGCTGATTGATGGTAGGCATTGATCTGATCCGGATTGAAGTCTCTTGGCGTCACAGCGGCCGAGGCACTCCAGGGATCCGGCCACGAGCCGCAGAAGACATCGGCCCCAGCCGGAGCCGGTCGACGCTTGCGGGGAGCCGCCCGTCAAAGAGCGCAGCAAGAACTGCTGAAGAGCCTTCGATTGTACGGCGAACGAAAAGCGGCCGCAAGCGGCTGTGCCGAGACGGAGCCCAGCCGCCCGGTGCGCACCGGGCCGTGATTGCATGAAGCCGAGCCCGCGACGGCAAGGCACGCTCGCGCCGGTACGGATTAGAGGCCCGGCCTCGCAAAAAAAAGCGGCCCGAAGGCCGCTTTTCATGTCGATCTATTGCTGCGCCGCTTACTCGCCGGACGGTCCTGCTGCCGTCGCCGCGTCGACCTGGGCCAGCTGCACCGCCGCCAGTTCCTCGGCCTCCTGCAGTGCGATCGAACGACGCTCGGCGTCGTCCATCGCCTCCTTGGTCTTGCGCGCCTCGTGGAACGCCATGCCGGTACCGGCAGGGATCAACCGGCCGACGATGACGTTTTCCTTCAGCCCGCGCAACTCGTCGCGCTTGCCCATGATGGCCGCCTCGGTCAGGACCCGGGTCGTCTCCTGGAACGACGCCGCCGAGATGAAGCTGTCGGTCGACAGCGACGCCTTGGTGATGCCCAGCAGGACGTCGGCATGGGTCGCGGTCATCTTGCCTTCCTTCAACATGCGGTCGTTCGTATCGAGCAGCTCCGAACGCTCGACCTGCTCGCCGGCGATGTACGCGGTATCGCCCGGGTTGGCGATCGCGACCCGGCGCAGCATCTGGCGAACGATCACCTCGATGTGCTTGTCGTTGATCTTCACGCCCTGCAACCGGTAGACGTCCTGAACCTCGTCGACGATGTAGCGCGCCAGTTCCTCGATCCCGAGCAGACGCAGGATGTCCTGCGGATCCGCCGGGCCGTCGACAACCGACTCGCCCTTGTTCACCACCTGGCCTTCGTGCACGACGATGTTCTTTTCCTTCAGCACCAGCTCTTCGTAGACCTTGCCTTCCGGGTCGGTGATCTGCAGCCGGACCTTGCCCTTGGTCTCCTTGCCGAACGAGACCGTGCCGGTCATCTCGGCGAGCGTGCCCTTGTCCTTCGGCGTGCGTGCCTCGAACAGCTCGGCCACCCGCGGCAGGCCGCCGGTGATGTCGCGCGTCTTCTGGCCTTCGACCGGAATGCGCGCCAGCACCTCCCCCGGCGCCAGGTCTTGGCCGTCGCGGATCTGCACCAGCGAGCCGATCGGGAAACCGATCGTCACCGAGTGGTCGGTGCCCGGGATCTTCACCTCGTGCGCCGCGGCATCGAGCAGCTTGACCTGCGGCCGCACGACCTTGGCCGAGCCGCGCCGTTTCGGGTCGATGACCACCAGCGTCGACAGGCCGGTCACTTCGTCGAGCTGCTTGGCGACGGTGACGCCCTCCTCGACGTTCTCGAATTTCGCCTTGCCGGCGAACTCGGTGATGATCGGACGGGTCAGCGGGTCCCAGTTGGCCAGTACCGTGCCGGCCTTCACCGACTGGTCCGCCTTGATGCTCAGCAGGGCACCGTACGGCACCTTGTGGCGCTCGCGCTCGCGACCGTGGTGGTCGGAGATGAGGATCTCGCCTGATCGCGAGATCACCACCAGCTCGCCCTTGCTGTTGGTCACGTAGCGCATGGTCGCGTTGAAGCCGACCACGCCGTCCGACTTGGCGTCGACGCTCGAGGCGATCGCCGCCCGCGAGGCCGCACCGCCGATGTGGAACGTCCGCATCGTCAGCTGCGTGCCGGGCTCGCCGATCGACTGCGCCGCGATCACGCCGATCGCCTCGCCGACGTTGATCAGCCCGCCACGACCCAGGTCGCGGCCGTAGCACTTGCCGCAGATACCGAAACGCGTGTCACAGGTCAGCGCAGTGCGCACCTTCACTTCGTCGACGCCGGCCGCCTCGATCACGTCGAGCAGGTCCTCGTCGAGCAACACTGCAGCGCCGATCAGCTGCTGCTGGGTCTCGGGGTGTTGCACCTCGATGGCGGTGACACGACCCAGGATGCGGTCGCGCAGGCTCTCGATCACCTCGCCGCCCTCGACCAGGGCGCGCTGGTTCATGCCGTTGTGGGTGCCGCAATCCTCCTCGGTCACGACCAGGTCCTGCGTCACGTCGACCAGGCGGCGCGTCAGGTAGCCCGAGTTGGCGGTCTTCAGCGCCGTGTCGGCCAGGCCCTTGCGGGCGCCGTGGGTCGAGATGAAGTACTGAAGAACGTTCAGGCCTTCGCGGAAGTTGGCCGTGATCGGCGTCTCGATGATCGAGCCGTCCGGCTTGGCCATCAGACCACGCATGCCCGCCAACTGGCGGATCTGCGCCGCCGAACCGCGCGCGCCCGAGTCGGCCATCATGTAGATCGAGTTGAACGACTCCTGGTCGACCTGCTTGCCGTGGCGGTCCGTGACCTTCTGCTTGGACAGCTGGCTCATCATGACCTTGCCGACCTCGTCGC
>JBDSZM010000207.1:0-3323 GCA_039925165.1 Burkholderiaceae bacterium | reverse complement strand
GCCGAGGACCCGTACAAATTCACGCCGTCGCCCGGCCGCATCACGATGTGGCATCCGCCGGGCGGCCCGGGGGTGCGGGTCGATTCGCACGCCTACACCAACTATTTCGTGCCGCCCAACTACGACTCGATGATCGGCAAGATCATCACCCACGGCGACACCCGCGACCAGGCGCTGGCGCGGATGCGCATCGCCTTGTCGGAAACGGTGATCGAGGGCATCTCGACCAATATCCCGCTGCACCGCGAATTGATGGTCGACGCCAAGTTCATCGATGGCGGGACCAACATCCACTACCTCGAAGGCTGGATGAGCCAGCACAAGCGCTGAGGAATGACGACCCCCACGTCGCTACGCGCCTGCCCCCGTGGCGCCGAAGGAGCCACTTCGTGGCCCTTTGGGCGCTCAGCCGCCGTGGGGCGGCCCGGCGCCGGCTGACCCGCGGAGCGATGGTCGAACTGCTGCTGCTCGCGCCGCGCGAGCTCGTCGAGCCGGTGTCGGACGCGCTGATGGACGAACTCGGCGCGCTCTCGGTCTCGGTCGAGGACGCCGATGCCGACACCGCCGCCGAGGACGCGCTCTTCGGCGAGCCCGACATGCCGGCGCCGCGTGCGGCCTGGCAACGCTCGGCGGTCAAGGCGCTCTACGCCGACGAGCCGACCGCCACCGAGGCGCTGACGCTGCTGCTGGCGCAGGACTGGGCCGAGGGGGTGCAGCTGGTCGCGCTGAACCCGGTGCCCGATGCCGACTGGGTGCGCCTGACGCAGTCGCAGTTCGCGCCGGTCGAGGTCGCACCTTCGTTCTGGATCGTGCCGAGCTGGCACCAGCCGCCCGAGGGTGCGACGACCGTGATGCGGCTCGATCCGGGCCTGGCGTTCGGCACCGGCACCCACCCCACGACGCGCATGTGCCTGGCCTGGACCGCACGCCGCGCCGCCAGCGGCGCAGCGTGGGGCCGGGTCCTCGACTACGGCTGCGGCTCGGGCATCCTGGCGATCGGCGCGGGCCTGCTCGGCGCGCGCGAGATCGATGCGGTCGACATCGACCCGGCGGCGGTCGAGGCGACGCGCGACAACGCGCAGCGCAACGGCGTGGCGCTGGCCACCGGCTTGCCGCAGACCGCGGCCGGAACCTACGAAACCGTCTACGCCAACATCCTCGCCACGCCGCTCAAGCTGCTCGCGCCGGTGCTGTGCAGCCATGTCGCACCGGGCGGATCGCTGGTGCTGGCCGGCATCCTCGAGCGCCAGGCCGACGAGCTGAAGGCAGCGTATGCGCCCTGGCTCGCGCTCTCGGTCGAGGACACGATCGAAGGCTGGATCCTGATGACTGCGCAGCGGGACGCGCCGGCACGCATGGCATGATCCCCGCATGAGCCTGGCGACCTCCTGCACGTCCTGCGGCACCTCGTTTCGGGTGGTTCAGGATCAGCTGAAGGTGTCCGAGGGTTGGGTCCGCTGTGGCAAGTGCGGTGAGGTGTTCAACGCGCTCGAGGGCCTGTTCGACCTGGAGCGCAATGGCCGACCGACACCGGTGACCGAGCCTGCCGCCGCACGCCAGAGTCCGATCGAGCCGGCCCTGCCGTCGGCACCCCCCGATACCCTGCCGGAGCCCGAGCGGCCCGACCTCGCCCGGGTCGATCCCGAGCCGACACCGACGAGCGCCGTCGGCACCGCTGCGACGGCCTCGTGGATGGACGCACTCGAGCCGGAGCCCGAGGTCGCTCCTGCCTCGCACCGAGACCGCCCCGACTTCGCCGACGCGCGCTACGACTCGGCCTTCGACCCCGACCTGGTGCCGCCGCTGCGCCACGAGTCGGCGCCCGAGTCCGATCTGCCGCCCGAGCCGCCGTCCGAATTCGCCGAGTCCATGCTGGCGGACGAATCGGCGCCGGCCTTCGTGCGGCATGCGGACCGGCGTGCGCGCTGGCACGACCCGCGGGTGCGCGCCATGCTCGGCGCGGCGGCGCTGCTGCTGGTGCTGGCGGCGGCGGGCCAGATCGTGCACCAGCGGCGCGACCTGATCGCAGCGACCTGGCCGGCGCTGCGCGGCCCGCTCTTCGCGTGGTGCGGCGCGGTCGGCTGCAGCATCGAGCCGGTGCGCCGGATCGAGGACATCTCGGTCGAGTCGACCGCCCTCACCCGCAGCCCGGCGCCCGATGCGTACACGCTCTCTGTCACGCTGCGCAACCGCGGCGCCATCGGCCTTGCGACCCCGTGGGTCGAGCTGACGCTGAAGGAAGGCGAGCAGGCCTTTGCGCGCCGCGTGCTGGCGCCCGGCGACTTCCGCACCCCGCTGGCGGTGCTGCCGGCCGGCGCGGAATCGAACCTGCAGCTGCTGCTGTCGGCGGGCAACCCGCGCGTCAACGGCTACAGCGTCGAGGTCTTCTATCCGTGACCCGCCGGGTCGGGGCCATCCACTTTTCTGGAGTCTTCATGTCGGCACTCGTCTGCGGCTCGCTCGCGTTCGACACCATCACCAACTTCCCGGGCCGCTTCGCGCAGCAGATCCTGCCCGAGCAGATGCACATCCTGAACGTGTCGTTCCTGGTGCCGACACTGCGCCGCGAGTTCGGCGGCTGCGCCGGCAACATCGCCTACAACCTGGCCGCGCTGGGCGGCCGGCCGGTGGTGCTGGCCGCCGTTGGCAGCGACGGGGCCGAGTATGTCGAGCGGCTGCGCGGCCTGGGCGCCGATACCTCGCACGTCCGCACGGTGGCCGACAGCTACACCGCGCAGGCGATCATCATCACCGACGCCGACAACAACCAGATCACCGCCTTCCACCCCGGCGCGATGCAGTCGGCACACGAGACGCCGGTGCCGTCCGACGCCGGCCTGGAGATCGCGATCGTCGCGCCCGACGGCCGCGAGGCGATGCTGCAGCACGCGGCGCAACTGGCGGCGGCCAAGATCCCCTTCGTGTTCGACCCGGGCCAGGGCCTGCCGATGTTCGACGGCGCCGAACTGCGCGGCTTCGTCGCGCAGGCGACCTGGGTCGCGGTCAACGACTACGAGGGCCGGATGCTGTGCGAGCGCACCGGGCTCGGCCTGGAAGCGCTGTCGCGCTCCCACCTGAAGGGCGTGATCGTGACGCTGGCGGCCGAGGGCTGCGAGGTCTGGCAGCAGGGCGTGCGCCAGCGCGTGCCGGGCGTCGAGGCGGCCGAAGTGCTCGACCCGACCGGCTGCGGCGACGCCTTCCGCGGCGGCCTGCTCTACGGCCTGGAACGCGGCTGGGAACTGACCCGCTGCGTGGCGCTCGGCAACCGGCTCGGCGCGCTGAAGATCGCGTCGCGGGGTGGGCAGAACCATGGGGTCGACAGG
>JBDSZM010000206.1:0-3204 GCA_039925165.1 Burkholderiaceae bacterium | reverse complement strand
AGCGCCGCGGACCTGGCCGCGATCGCCGCGTTCTTCATCTTCGTCTTGCTGATCGGCATACATGCTCCTTCTCGTCATGCTATGCCTCGCACACAAAATTCAGGACAGGCTCGACTCGCCCGCCGGGGCGAATTCCCGGCATGGGCCTCGGCGGCAGCCAACAACAACTACGAAACAAACAACGAGCAGATCAAGGCCGAACCGACGGCGTCTCCATCCCCATCCCCCGATCCCGCCAAGCCAGATAGAGCTCCAGTTCGATCATCTGCGTGGACCCATACGCGAACGGCTCCGCCCGAACCCCCGTCATGCAATTGCGCAAGCGCCGCTGCAGCGACCCGAGCCCTTGCCATTCGAGCCGATACGTCGGGTAGCCGACGCTGCGTCCCTGCGGGATGACGCTGCCGCCGAGCCGCCCGCCGGCGCGCTCGTCGTGGCATTGGGCACACGACAGGTCGAGTTGGCCGAGGCGCTGCCGGTGCAGCGCCTCGCCGCGGACCCGATAAGGCAGCAGCCGGGGATCGTCCGGCGGTGTGACCGGCAGACCGCGGGCTGCATGAGCGACATAGCTTTCGAGTGCCAGCAGCTCCTGGCTCTCGAATGTCCACGGCGCGGCGCGCTGGTGTCGTTCGCGGCACAGGTTGATCCGCTGGCCCAGGTCGACCGGGCGGGCGAGCCCCGCGTCCCAGGCCGGGTAACGGGCCGCGACGTCGCGCAGCGTGTCGGCAGCGCCCGCGCCGTGACAGCCGGCGCAGGCCGGACCCGAGGCGGGCGCATGCGACCACAGCGCGGCGCCGTCGGCGACCCACAGCAGGCCCGGGTGCTGGGTGGCGTCATGCTGCATCGCCTGCAGCGCCGGGCTCATGTCGAGATAGCCGGAGCGGCGCGGGTCGGCCAGTGTGGCGGGCAGCCGGGCGGCGCCGCTCGCCGCGGGCAGCGCGGTGGCGGGTCCGGGCGACTGCGTCACCCCGCAGGCGCCGACGACGAGCAGCAGCCCGAGCGTCAGCAGCGCGCGCGGGTGGCTCGGCTTCATGTCACCGTGAGCGTCACGCTTTCGGTCTGCGCGAAACCGTGATCGCCTTCCCACACGAACTCGAGTCTGCCGCTGGTCGTGGCCACGGTCGTGAACGCCAGATACGGATTGGCCGCAATCGCGGCATACAGGTCGGCCGAGAAGACCACCGCGCCGTCGTAACGACAGGTGAAGCGGCGGATCAGGTCGCGCGCCAGAGTCTGGCCGTCGGCGCCGGGCCGGTAGCCGGTCTCCATCGGGTGCGCGATCAGGGCGCGGATCTCGATCACCTCGCCGCGGCGCGCGGTGGGGGGAACGGTGACGCGGGTGCGGGCCATGCGTTGCGGCACCGGCTATTCGATGCACGCCGCCAGCGTGACGATGACATCGACGCCGTGCGACCAGACGCTGCCGTCGGCCATGCGCGCCAGCGCCACCAACTGCTGCGAGGTGGCCAGACGGATCCGGGTCGAGACCTCGGCCCGGCCGGCGCGCGGGCCGAGCTGGAAGCGCGCCACGTCGCGCTGCGGATTGCGCTCGTTGAAGACGGCGATCTCGGTCACGCGGTCGGCCGGCGTCATCGGGCTCTGCACCGTGAGCTTGATCGGCACGGTGTTGCCGTTCTCGACCAGCGGCGCGACGTCGAGCAGGACCTTGCCGACCTGGATCGGTGCCTGTCCGGCCCAGGTGGCGAGCGCCATCGCCAGCCCGGGCGAGGTCTGCGCGACGGCGGGTCGCGCCACCACCAGAAGCGAGGCTCCGGTCGCGAGGCCGAGGGCCAGCACGTCACGTCGGGTGGGTGTCGCCGGCGTCATGGCGCGGCCTGCTTCAGCGTGACGAGATAGGCCACCACGTCCTCGACCTCCTGCGCGCCGAGCAACGGCTTGCCCTGCCAGGCGGCGCCGACGCGTTGCAGGCCCTCGGTGCGTCGATACGGCGGCATCACGGTCTGCGGGTTCAGGCGCCGCGCATCGACGATGCGCAGGCGCAGTTGCCCCGGCGTCCAGCGGCTGCCGGTGCCGGCCAGGTCGGGCGCGAGGTTGCCCTGGAAGCGCTCTTCCGGGATCGGCGCGCTGTGACACAGCAGGCACAGGCCGGCCTGGCGGTTGGCGACGATCGCTCGGCCCCGCATCGCATCGCCCGGGACCGCGGTGAGCGGCTGCTCGATCGCGTCGGACTGCGCTGGGGCGGCAGCGCCGAGGCCGGCCCACAGGCAACACCCGAGTAGCCAGCGCATCGCGGCATCAGGCCTTCTTCAGACTGTGGTGCTTGAGCGGCAGGTCGCGGATGCGCTGGCCGGTGGCGGCGAAGATCGCGTTCAGCACCGCCGGCGCGGCGACCGCGATGGTCGGCTCGCCCACGCCGCCCCAGAAGCCGCCCGAAGGCATGACGATGGTCTCGACCCTGGGCATCTCGTCCATCTTCAGCACCGGGTAGGTGTGGAAGTTGTCCTGCTCGATGCGGCCGTCCTTGACCGTGCACTCGCCGTACAGCGCGGCCGACAGGCCGTAGACGAACGAGCCCTCGACCTGCGCCTCGATCTGCTGCGGGTTGACCGCGTGGCCGCAGTCGGTCGCAGCGACGATGCGGTGCACTTTGAGCTTGCCGGCGTTGCTGACCGAGACCTCGGCACAGGCCGCCACATAGCTGCCGAAGCCCATCGTCTGCGCGAGGCCGCGGAAGACGCCGGCCGGTGCCGGCGTGCCCCAGCCGGCGCGCTGCGCGGCGGCGTTGAGCACCGCCAGGTGCTTGGGATGATTCGCCATCAGCTTGCGCCGCAGCGCCAGCGGATCCTGCTTCGTGGCAAACGCGATCTCGTCGATGAAGCACTCGAGGTAGATCGTATTCTGGTTCAGGTTGACGCCGCGCCAGAAGCCCGGCGGCACGTGCGGGTTGCGCATCGCGTGGTCGACCAGCAGGTTCGGGAAGGCGTAGCCGATCGAGGCCTCGGGCCCGGACGCATTGAGACCCTGGAAGACGACCGGGTCCTTGCCGTCCTTGATATTTTGCGGCGCCACCGCGGCCAGGATCGACTGGCCCGAGATGCGCATGTGCAGCGCGGTCACGCTGCCCTGCGCGTCCAGCCCGGCGGTCAGCTTGCACTGCGTGATCGGGTGGTAGCGGCCGTGCTGCATGTCCTCTTCGCGGGTCCAGATCAGCTTGATCGGCGTGCCCGGCATCTGCTTGGCGAT
>JBDSZM010000205.1:0-3706 GCA_039925165.1 Burkholderiaceae bacterium | reverse complement strand
CCCAACTACGACGGCTCGACCACCGAGCCGCGGCTGCTGCCCGGCCGGCTGCCGTTCGTCCTGCTGAACGGCGCGAGCGGCATCGCGGTCGGCCTGGCGACCGAAATCCCGAGCCACAACCTGCGCGAGGTCGCGGCCGCCGCGGTCGCACTGATCCGCAACGAGACGCTGTCGGACGACGAGTTGGCGGCGCTGATCCCGGGACCCGACTACCCGGGCGGCGGCCAGATCATCAGCAGCGCCGAGGACATCCGCGCCGCCTACGCGAGCGGCCGCGGCAGCCTCAAGGTGCGGGCGCGCTGGAAGATCGAGGAATTGGCGCGCGGGCAGTGGCAGCTCGTCGTCACCGAACTGCCGCCCGGCACCAGCAGTCAGCAGGTGCTCGAAGAGATCGACGCGCTGACCAACCCCAAGGTCAAGGCCGGCAAGAAGGTGCTGAGCAGCGAGCAGCAGGCGCAGCGCACGACCGTGCTCGTGGTGCTCGACGCGGTACGCGACGAGTCGAACAAGGATGCGCCGGTGCGCCTGGTGTTCGAGCCCAAGACGAGTCGCATCGAGCAGGCCGACTTGATCACCACGCTTCTGGCCCACACCGGGCTCGAATCATCGGCGCCGATCAACCTGACGATGGTCGGCGCCGACGGCCGTCCGACCCAGAAGAGCCTGCGCCAGATCCTCGTCGAGTGGATCGGCTTCCGGTCGGCGACGGTGCAGCGGCGCAGCCGGCACCGGCTCGACCAGATCCGGGCGCGCATCCACATCCTCGAAGGCCGCAGCCTGGTGCTGCTCAACATCGACGAGGTGATCCGGATCATCCGCGCGGCCGAGGATCCGAAGGCGGCCCTGGTCGAGCGCTTCCGCCTGAGTGCGGTGCAGGCCGACGATATCCTCGAGATCCGGCTGCGCCAGTTGGCGCGGCTGGAGGCGATCAAGATCGAGCAGGAGTTGAAGGAGCGGCGGGTCGAGCAAGGTCGGCTCGAGGAGATCCTCGGCAGCGCGGCGATCCTGAAGCGCACGCTCATCAAGGAAATCGAGCAGGACGCCAGGCAGCACGGCGACGAACGGCGCACCCTGATCCAGGCCGAGCGGCGTGCGGTCGCCGAGGTGCGGGTGATCGACGAACCGGTGACGGTGGTCGTCAGCCTCAAGGGCTGGGTCCGCGCGCTCAAGGGCCACGAGGTCGACCCGGCGCTGCTCGGCTTCAAGGCCGGCGACGGACTCTATGGCGTCTTCCCGTGCCGCAGCCTCGATGCGTTGCTCGTCTTCGGCAGCGAGGCCAAGGGCAGCGGCCGCGTCTATTCGACCCCGGTCGCCGGCCTGCCGAGCGGGCGCGGCGACGGTCAGCCCATCACCTCGCTCATCGAACTCGAGGCCGGCACCCAGCCGGCGCACTACCACGCCGGCCCGACCGCGCAGACGTTGCTGCTGTCGCACACCGGCGGCTTCGGCTTGCTGGCGCGGGTCGGCGACCTGATCGCGCGGCAGCGCGGCGGCAAGGTGTTTCTGAGCCTCGAAGACGGCGAGCGGCCGTTGCCGCCGAGCCCGGCGGCGCTCGGGTCGGTGGGCGCGCAGGTCGCCTGCCTGACGCTGGCCGGCCGGCTGCTCGTCTTCGGCCTCGACGAGCTCAAGCTGCAAAGCGCCGGTGGCCGCGGTCTGACGCTGATCGACCTGGAGCCGAAGGACGCGCTCGTCAGCGTCGCCGCGTTCGGCGATGTGCTGCGCATCGTCGGTAGCGGGCGCGTCGGCAAGCCCAAGGACGAGTTGCTCAAGCCCGCCGCGCTCGAGCCCTATCGCGGCAAGCGCGCGCGCAAGGGCAAGGCGCAGAAGGAGATGGTCAAGGCGCTGCGGGTGCAGGCCGGCTAAGACCTTCGCTCATCCGGCGAGCGACTCGACCCAGCGCGCGATCGCGAGCCAGGTGGCGCTGGCACCGACCGGTACCGTGCCGATCTGCACCGCCAGCAGCACCGCGCCGCCCCACAGGTAGACCGGGTGTGGCCGGCCGCGGGTGCGCCAATCGTGGACGATGCCGGCGACGATCGCCAGGTCGACGAAGAGCCCGGGTGGCAGGGCGATGAAGACCGGCGGCGGGCCGATCGCATCGGGCGGCGCGAACGCGGCTTTGAACAGCCGTGCGATGGCGGCGTTCATGAGCGGGACCATCGCCAGCAGCATGAGGCGCTTGTGCACGTCGGGCCGCCGCACGTTGGCGATGGCGGTGGCCACGAACCCGGCGAAGAGCACCGCGCCGCTGAGCGAGACGACGGTGAAGCGGCGCGCCTCGTCGGCCATCCCGATGCCCTGGGCAACCTTGATGGTGTGGATCGCCGTCAGCACGATGCTGATCGTCATGGCGGTCGCGAGCGCGATGCCGGCCAGGCCCCAGTCGCGGTGGTTCAGGACGCGCCCGCTCGCGACGAGCGCGGTCTGGATGAAAAAGAAAAGCGTCCAGGCGAAGAAGAGGGTGCCGTGGATATGGATGATCGGCGCGGCCTTGAACGCGCCGCTCGTGAGCGGCGCCCAGTACGTCGGCACGAAGCCGCCGAAGGCGCCGAGCACGAACAGGCCGGCCATCACCACGTAGAACCGGCTGCGCACTACCGTACGGGGAACGTCCAGGGTCATGGTGCTCATGGCGATCCTCGGTCGGCTGTCGATCGGTAGCGCGCAATGTACATCGACCCCGCGCACTGGCGTGCCGAGACGGCGGCGCGCAACGGTCGGCGACGCGTCGCTGGACAACCGGGCAGCCGCGCCGGCGTTCCGGCGTCAGCGCCACAGCGGCAGCAACAGTGCCGCCAGCGCCACGAGGCCGAGCAGTGCGGCGATCCCGGCCGTCCAGGTCGACCGGGTGCGCAGCGCCTCGACCTGCGCCACCAGTTGGGCGTTCTGTTCGGCCAGCGATTTGATGAGCTCGGTCGAGGCGAGCAACTGGCGGTGCAGCTCGACGCCTTGGGCCTCGACGGCGTCGAGTCGCGCGTCGAGTCGCTGCACGTCCTGGCGGGTCGCGACCGGCTCGGTGGCCGGCGTCACCGCGGCGTCGGACGAAGGCGCGGCGTCGGCCGGCGCGGTCGGTGTCTCGACGGTCCGGCCCGCCACCGTGCCCCAGAGCTTTTTCGCGCCCTGGGCCACGGCCGGCGCATTGACGATCACTTCGGACCAGGGCAGTTTCTTCAGCAGCGTGAACCAGGGGACGGCCATGATCGAGGTCCTTCAGGGTGCGGGTATGCGTTGTGCCGCCGCGGGCGAAGCCGGCTCGGGGTCGAACAGCGGCAGGTTGGTCTCGCCGCGCTCGTGGCCGACAGGTGCTTCGGCCGCGAGTGCGGCGAGCGCGTCGACCTTGGCCAGCGCCCCGGCGCGCACGCCCAGCAGGCGCAGGCGACGCGTCAGGTCGACGCGCTTCAGGCACAGCCCGGCGGCACGCCGGATCGCCGCCGCATCGTGGGTGTGGACCGGCAGCGTGAGGTCGCGCGTGGCCGACCTGAAATCGTCGTAGCGCAGCTTGATGCCGATCGTCTTGCTCGCGTAGCCCTTGCGCGCCAGGTCGCCGGCGAGTTGGGTACACAGCTCGGTGAAGACCATGCCCAGCTCGGCCCGGTCGCGCACCGCGTGCAGGTCGCGCTCGAAGGTGGTCTCGCGGCTGATCGACTTCGGTTCGCTGTAGGTCGTCACCGGCCGTTCGTCACGCCCGTGCGCGACCGCGTGCATC
>JBDSZM010000204.1:0-3079 GCA_039925165.1 Burkholderiaceae bacterium | reverse complement strand
CGTCGACGCGGTCGACCGCGCGATCGCGTCCGCCAAACAGTCGGACCGGCCGACGCTCGTCTGCTGCAAGACCACCATCGGCAAGGGCGCACCCAACCGCGGCGGCACCGCCAAGGCGCACGGCGAGGCGCTGGGCGCGGCGGAGATCGCGCTGACGCGCAGCGCGCTCGGCTGGAGCCATGAACCCTTCGTCATCCCCGAGCCGGCCTACGAAGCCTGGGACGCACGCCCGCGCGGCCTGCAGCAGGAGACCGACTGGGTGACGCGCTTCGAGGCCTATGCCCAGGCCTACCCCGCGCTCGCGGTCGAGTTCATCCGCCGGGTCGAGCACGAGTTGCCGAAGGGCTATGCGCAGCTCGTCGCCGACACCGCCGCCGCCGCGCATGCCAAGGCCGAGACCGTGGCCAGCCGCAAGGCCAGCCAGCTCGCGCTCGAGGCCTATACCCGCGCAATGCCCGAGCTGCTCGGCGGCAGCGCCGACCTGACCGGCTCGAACCTCACCAACACCACCAGCACGCCGGCGTTTCGCGTCGACGCGGGCGGCGCGGTGGTGCTGACCGATGGCCGCATCGGGCGCCACATCAACTACGGCGTTCGCGAGTTCGGCATGGCCGCGATCATGAACGGCGTCGCGCTGCACGGCGGCTACATCCCCTACGGCGGCACCTTCCTCACCTTCAGCGACTACGGCCGCAATGCGATCCGCATGGCCGCGCTGATGAAGCTGCGCGTGATCCATGTCTACACCCACGACAGCATCGGCCTGGGCGAGGACGGCCCGACCCACCAGAGCATCGAGCACGCGGCCTCGCTGCGGCTGATCCCCGGGCTCGACGTCTGGCGGCCGTGCGATACCGCCGAGACCGCGGTCGCCTGGGCCTGCGCGCTCGAAAGCCGCGACCGCCCGAGCGCCCTGCTGCTGTCGCGCCAGAATTTGCCGTACGCCCCCAAGCACTCGCTCGACGGCATCGCCAAGGGCGCCTACGTGCTGGCCGAACCGGGCGAGGTTGGCCTGCGCAAGAAAGCGCAGGCGGTGCTGATCGCGACCGGCTCCGAGGTGTCGCTCGCGCTGCATGCGCAGACCCTGCTCGCCGCGCGCGGCATCGCGGTGCGCGTCGTCTCGATGCCGTCGACCAGCGTCTTCGACCGCCAGAGCGCGGCCTACAAGACGAGCGTGCTGCCGCCGAAGATCCCGCGCATCGCCGTGGAAATGGGCGCCACCGACGGCTGGTGGAAATACGGCTGTGCCGCGGTCGTCGGCATCGATACTTACGGCGAATCGGCCCCGGCCGGCGTGCTGTTCAAGCACTTCGGCTTCACCGCCGAGAACGTGGCCGATACGGTGCGCGCGGCGCTGCGGCGCTGAATGACGACCTCCTTTCAACCCTCTCAGGACTCGACCCCATGACCATCCAGATCGGCATCAACGGCTTCGGCCGCATCGGACGCATGGTGTTCCGTGCGGCCGTGCAGAATTTCAAGGACGTGCAGGTCGTCGCCATCAACGACCTGCTCGAGCCGGAGTACCTGGCCTACATGCTGCAGTACGACTCGGTGCACGGCCGCTTCAAGGGCGAGATCGCGGTCGACGGCAATACGCTCGTGGTCAACGGCCAGCGCATCCGCCTGACCCAGGAGCGCGACCCGGCAAACCTGAAGTGGGCCGAGGTCGGGGCCGACATCGTGATCGAGGCGACTGGCCTCTTCCTCACCAAGGAGACCGGCCAGAAGCACATCGACGCGGGCGCCAAGAAGGTCATCATGAGCGCGCCGTCGAAGGACGACACGCCGATGTTCGTCTACGGCGTCAACGACAAGAGCTACAAGGGCGAGGCCATCATCTCCAACGCCTCGTGCACCACCAACTGCCTGGCGCCGGTCGCCAAGGTCTTGCACGACAAGTGGGGCATCAAGCGCGGCTTGATGACGACCGTGCACGCAACCACCGCGACCCAGAAGACCGTCGACGGCCCGAGCAACAAGGACTGGCGCGGCGGCCGCGGCATCCTCGAGAACATCATCCCCTCGTCGACCGGCGCGGCCAAGGCGGTGGGTGTGGTCATCCCCGAGCTGAACAAGAAGCTGACCGGCATGTCGTTCCGGGTGCCGACCTCGGACGTCTCGGTGATCGACCTGACGGTCGAGCTGACCCAGCCCGCGACCTATGCGGAGATCTGCGCCGAGATGAAGGCGCAGTCGCAGGGCGCCATGAAGGGCGTGCTGGGCTACACCGAGGACAAGGTCGTCTCCACCGACTTCCGCGGCGAAGTGATGACCTCGGTCTTCGACGCCGAGGCCGGCATCGCGCTCGACAGCACCTTCGTCAAGGTCGTGGCCTGGTACGACAACGAATGGGGCTACTCGAACAAGGTGCTCGAGATGGTGCAGGTGGTGGCGAAGTAGTCGGCTTCCGATCCATCGCTCACCATGAACAAAGCGCCCCGCGGGGCGCTTTTTTTCGATGGGACGCGACAGTCGCCGCCGGCCTTACAGCGGCCGGATCTCGACCTTTCGGAACTTGACCACGCCGGACGCGTATTGCAGCGCGATCGGGCCGCTGGCGAGCTTGCGGTCGTTGACCTTGACGGTCTGCACGCCGTTCAGCACCAAGGTCAACTCGGTGCCGCGCACCGTGATGAGGTAGGTGTTCCAGCCGCCGTTGGTCTTGGGCATCGGGTTGACCTCGGCCACGTTGACGATGGCGCCGGTGCCGTACTTCGGCTCGGGTCGGGTATCGAAGATGTTGGCTTCGTAGCAGTTCTGGTCGGTGATGGTGGTCGGGTCGGCGCAGCGCACAAAGATTCCGCTGTTGGCGTCCGGGCTGCTCCAGAACTCGGCCCGGATCTCGAAGTCCTTGTACGACTGCGGCGTGACCAGGAAGCCGTTGTCCTTGCCGGTCTTGGCATCGGCGACGATCGCGCCGCCCTCGACGCGCCAGTTGCCGTCGCCCACGCGTTTCCAGCCGTTGAGCGAGTTGCCGTCGAACAGCGGCTGCCAGCCGATGCCGCCGCTGGACATCATGGGGGCGCAGGCCGTCAGGGCCAGCGCGAGGGCGGCTGCCGCCAGCGGCAGCGCGGTG
>JBDSZM010000203.1:0-9100 GCA_039925165.1 Burkholderiaceae bacterium | reverse complement strand
CTGCTCGGAACCAGCAACGGCGTGCAGGGCAAGGACCTGGGCGAGCCTTGGCAGGACGAGAACGGTCACGCGCGCGCCGGCACCGGCTTCGACGCCAAGCCGACCGAGGTGGTCTGGCACGCCAAGGCGCCGGAAGGCAAGCTCGACCTGCTGGTGACGCTCGACTTCCGCATGAGCACGACCTGCCTGTACTCCGACATCGTGCTGCCCACCGCGACCTGGTACGAGAAGAACGACCTCAACACCAGCGACATGCACCCGTTCATCCACCCGTTGTCGACCGCGGTCGACCCGGCCTGGCAATCGAAGAGCGACTGGGAGATCTACAAAGGCTTCGCCAAGACGTTCAGCGAGGTCTGCGTCGGCCACCTGGGGGTCGAGCGCGATCTGGTCCTGAGCCCGTTGATGCACGACAGCCCGTCCGAGCTGGCCCAGCCGTTCGAGGTCAAGGACTGGAAACGCGGCGAATGCGATCTGGTACCCGGCAAGACCGCGCCGAACATGATCGTCGTCGAACGCGACTATCCGAACGTGTACAAGCGCTACACCGCCCTCGGACCGCTGATGAACAAGATCGGCAACGGCGGCAAGGGCATCGCCTGGAATACCCAGACCGAGGTCACCCAGCTCGGCCAGCTGAGCGGGCTCGTGAAGGCCGAGGGCGTGACGCAGGGCATGCCGCGGATCGAGACCGACATCGACGCCTGCGAGGTGATCCTGCAGCTCGCGCCCGAGACCAACGGCCACGTGGCAGTGAAGGCCTGGGCCGCGCTCGGCCAGCAGACCGGGCGCGACCACACCCACCTGGCGATCCACCGCGAGGACGAGAAGATCCGCTTCCGAGACGTGCAGGCGCAGCCGCGCAAGATCATCAGCTCGCCGACCTGGAGCGGCATCGAGAGCGAGACCGTCAGCTACAACGCCGGCTACACCAACGTGCACGAGCTGATTCCGTGGCGCACCCTGACCGGGCGCCAGCAGTTCTACATGGACCACCCGTGGATGCGCGCGTTCGGCGAAGGCTTCAGCAGCTACCGCCCGCCGGTGGACCTGAAGACGACCGCAGGGATCCAGAACATCAAGCCCAACGGCAACCCGGAGATCGCCCTCAACTTCATCACCCCGCACCAGAAGTGGGGCATCCACAGCACCTACACCGACAACCTGCTGATGCTCACGCTCAGCCGCGGCGGGCCGTGCGTCTGGATGAGCGAGGACGACGCGAAGCGCGCCGGCATCGTCGACAACGACTGGATCGAGCTGTTCAACGTGAACGGCGCGATCGCGGCGCGCGCGGTGGTGAGCCAGCGCGTCAAGCCGGGCATGGTGATGATGTACCACGCGCAGGAGAAGATCGTGAACACGCCGGGGTCGGAGATCACCGGCGCGCGCGGGGGCATCCACAACTCGGTGACCCGCATCGTGCTCAAGCCCACCCACATGATCGGCGGCTATGCGCAGTTCAGCTACGGCTTCAACTACTACGGAACCGTCGGCACCAACCGCGACGAGTTCGTGGTGGTCCGCAAGATGAACAAGATCGACTGGCTCGATACGCCGGTGGGCCAGGAACTGGTCCGCCCGGTCCAGGCCGAAGGAGAAGTGGCATGAAGATCCGCGCGCAAATCGGCATGGTGCTCAACCTGGACAAGTGCATCGGCTGCCACACCTGCTCGGTGACCTGCAAGAACGTCTGGACCAGTCGGCCGGGCATGGAGTACGCCTGGTTCAACAACGTCGAGACCAAGCCCGGCATCGGCTACCCGAAGGAGTGGGAGAACCAGGACAAGTGGAACGGCGGCTGGGTGCGCAATGCCGACGGCTCGATCCAGCCGCGTCAGGGCGCCAAGTGGAAGCTGCTGATGCGCATCTTCGCCAACCCCTACCTGCCCGAGATCGACGACTACTACGAGCCCTTCACCTTCGACTACGGCCATCTGCAGTCGGCTCCGGAGATGAAGGCGACGCCGACGGCGCGGCCGCGCAGCCTGATCACCGGGCAGCAGATGGAGAAGATCGTCTGGGGCCCGAACTGGGAGGAGATCCTCGGCGGCGAGTTCAGCAAGCGCAGCAAGGACAAGAACTTCGACGGCTTCGAGCAGGCTCAGAAGGAGATGCTCGGCGAGTTCGAGAACACCTTCATGATGTACTTGCCGCGCCTGTGCGAGCACTGCCTGAACCCGGCCTGCGTGGCAAGTTGCCCCTCGGGCTCGATCTACAAGCGCGAGGAAGACGGCATCGTGCTGATCGATCAGGACAAGTGCCGCGGCTGGCGCATGTGCGTCAGCGGCTGCCCCTACAAGAAGATCTACTACAACTGGAAGAGCGGCAAGGCCGAGAAGTGCACCTTCTGCTACCCGCGCATCGAAGCGGGCGAGCCGACGGTGTGCAGCGAAACCTGCGTCGGCCGCATCCGCTATCTCGGCGTGCTGCTGTACGACGCCGACCGCATCCAGGCCGCGGCCAGCGTCGAGCACGACCGCGACCTGTACCCCGCACAGCTCGATCTGTTCCTCGACCCGTTCGACCCGGCGGTGATCGCGCAGGCGCGCATCGACGGCATCCCCGACGCATGGATGGAGGCGGCGCGCAAGAGCCCGGTCTACAAGATGGCGGTGCAATGGAAGGTGGCCCTGCCGCTGCACCCGGAATACCGCACGCTGCCGATGGTCTGGTACGTGCCGCCGCTGTCGCCGATCAGCGCCGCCGCCAACGCCGGCCAGATGGGCGTGAACGGCGAGATCCCCGACGTGAACCAGCTGCGCATCCCGGTCAAGTACCTGGCCAACCTGCTGACCGCCGGCGACACCGTGCCGGTCGTGCGCGCGCTCGAACGCATGCTCGCGATGCGCGCCTTCCAGCGCGAGAAGCACGTCGAGGGGCGCATCAACCATGCGGTGCTGAAGCAGGTGCAGATCACCGAGGCCGAGGTCGAGGAGATGTACCAGGTCATGGCGATCGCCAACTACGAGGATCGCTTCGTGATCCCGACCACCCACCGCGAGTACGCCGAAAACACCTTCAACGTGCGCGGCGGCTGCGGCTTCAGCTTCGGCAACGGCTGCTCGGAAGGCAGCAGCGATGCCAGCCTGTTCGGCGCCGACAAGCGGCGCACCATACCCATCAAGGCGGAGGTCTGAGCATGCCGTTCCTGAACCGACCCGGACCGATGGCGGTCACGCTGCGCGTGCTGGCCGCGCTGCTCGGCTATCCCGACGAGCGCCTGCGCGGCCACCTGCCCGAGATGCGCGCCCTGCTGCGCGGCGAGCGCGTCCTGACGCCGTCGCGCCTGGCCGAGCTGGATGCCCTGATGGATCGGCTGCAGCGCGCCGATGCGCTGGATGCGCAGGCCGACTACGTCGAGCTGTTCGACCGCGGGCGCTCGACCTCGCTGCACCTGTTCGAGCATGTGCACGGCGACTCGCGCGATCGCGGGCCGGCGATGATCGACCTCGGCCAGACCTACGCGACGGCCGGGCTGAACCTGGCCGAGGGCGAGCTGCCCGACTATCTGCCGGCGGTGCTGGAGTTCGTTTCAACCCAGCCGCCGCGCGAGGCGCGCGCCTTTCTGGGCGAGATGGCGCACATCTTCAACGCGATCTTCGGCGCGCTGCAGGGCCGCGACACCGCCTACGCCAGCGTGCTCGGCGCGCTGATCGAACTGGCCGGTGAGAAGGCCCGGCCGGTCACGCCGCCGGCCGAACCGCCGCTCGACGAAAGCTGGGCCGAGCCGGTCGTGTTCGACGGCTGCTCGACCCAGGGCCAGGCACGTCCCGGCCAGCCGCAGCCGATCCGCATCGTCCGACCCTCCCACACCGCAGCAGGAGCACAGCCATGAGCGGGGTCTACGGTTTTCTGTTCCAGGTCTATCCCTACGTCTGCTTTACCGTCTTCCTGCTGGGAAGCCTGATCCGCTTCGACCAGAACCAGTACAGCTGGAAGAGCGACTCGTCGCAGATGCTGCGTGCCGGCACGCTGCGCTGGGGCAGCAACCTGTTCCATGTCGGCATCCTGTTTCTCTTCTTCGGCCACATGGTCGGGCTGTTCACGCCGCACGGCGTCTACGGCGTCTTCATGTCCGCAGCGACCAAGCAGTTGCTGGCCGTCGTCGCCGGCGGCATCGCCGGGGCGCTGTGCTTCGTCGGCCTCACGCTGCTGCTGGTCCGGCGCCTGTTCGACCCGCGCATCCGCTACACCAGCCACCCGACCGACATCGCGGTGCTGGTGGTGCTGTGGGTGCAGCTGGTGGTCGGGCTCATCACGCTGCCCTACTCGCTGCAGCATGCCGACGGCAGCGTCATGCTGGTCCTGGCCGACTGGGCCCAGCGCATCGTCACTCTGCGTCCGGTGGACGCGACCGCGCTGGCCGTGCTGCCGTGGCCGTACCTGTTCCACATCGTGTTCGGCATGACGATCTTCCTGCTGTTCCCGTTCAGCCGACTGGTGCATGTGTGGAGCGGGTTCGCGGCGGTCGCGTTCCTGTTCCGCCCGCCCCAGGTGGTGCGCAGCCGGCGCCTGAACCTGCCGGTCGGCCACAACGTGCCGCCGCCGCCCGGGCCGGGCCTGGGCACCGGCCCGGCGCGCGGCGCGCCGCAGCAAACGCTCCCCGCCCGCCCGTTGCCGGTCCCGACCGGCGCGACCCGCCGCGCCGACGCCTGAGATCGAATCGACACCATGAATACGACCCTCGACACCCCCCACGTCAACCGCGTGCCGCTCAACCCGGCCGGACACGAACTCTCGACCGAGGCGCTGCGCCAGCGCGCCTGCACCGAGTTGCTGCGCCAGGCCGCCATCCAGGCCGGGCTGCTGCCGTCCACCGACATCGCCCCGACCGACGGGGCGATCAGCCTCGCCGCCTCGCAGGCGATCGACACCCTGCTCGAGCGCGAGTTGCAGCTGCCCGAGCCGTCCGAAGCGGCCTGCCGGCGTCACTTCGCCGCGCAGCCGGCGCGCTATCGCAGCGGCGAACGGGTGCGCGCGCGCCACGTGCTGTTCGCGGTGACGCACGGCATGGACGTGGTGGCGCTGCGCAATCGTGCCGAAGCCTGCCTGCTCGACGTGCGCTGCCACGACGGCCGGGGCGACGGTGCGCTGGCCGGCTTCGCCCGCGCCGCGCGCGAGCTGTCCAACTGCCCGAGCGGCGAGCAGGGCGGCGACCTGGGCTGGCTGGCCCCAACCGACTGCGCGCCCGAGTTCGCGCGCGAGCTGTTCGGCCACGTTGAGGTCGGCGTGCTGCCGCGACTGGTGCACAGCCGCTTCGGGCTGCACGTCGTCGAGGTGCTCGAACGCGAGGGCGGCGCCGCGCAGCCGTTCGAGGCGGTCAGCGGCGCGGTCCGGATGGCGCTGCGCCAGCAGGCGTTCGTGACCGCGTTGCGCCAGTACCTTCAGCTGCTGGCCGGCCAGGCAGTGCTCGAAGGGGTCGAGCTGGACGCGAGCGACACGCCGCTGGTGCAGTGAGCGCGAGTCCGGCGGCGCCGGTCCCCGACGAGCTGCTGCAGCGCCTGCGCCGCTTCCACGACCAGGCTTTCCCGCCGTATCGGGCGCAGTTCCGCGAGCTGGTCGAGACCGGCCAGCATCCGACCACTCTGTTCATCGGCTGCTCCGATTCGCGACTCCTGCCCTACCTTCTGACCGGCGCGGGCCCGGGCGAGGTCTTCATGGTGCGTAACGTCGGTGCGATCGTGCCGCCGTTCACGGGCACCGGGGCGTCCTCGGGCGCCGCTCGCGGCAGCACCCACCACGGCACCGCCGCGGCGATCGAATATGCGGTGCTCAACCTCGGCGTGCACCGCATCGTGGTGTGCGGCCACAGCCACTGCGGCGCGATGCGCGCGCTGTACGACGACATCTCGCCCGAGGCGGTCAACCTGGGTGCCTGGCTCGACCTGGCGCGCGAGGCGGCGCTGCCGGTGCGGCTGTTCGATCCCGACGCCGCCGAGAGCGAGCATGCCGACGGGCTGCGACCCGAGGTGCTGCGGCGCACCGAGCAGCGCTCGATCGTGCTGCAGCTCGAGCGGCTGATGGACTATCCGATGGTGCGTCGGCGCGTCGAGCGCGGCGAACTGGCGTTGCACGGCTGGTATTACGTCATCGAGGACGGCGAGGTGCATGTGTTCGACGTGCGCAGCGGCGCCTTCGTGCCCGCGTCCCGCGCCGAACACAGCGGCACCGGCCCCTACGGTGCCGCCGACGACACGGCGGTGTTCAACGAGATCGACGAATCGCTCGCGCCGCGGAGGTTACGGACTGCGGTGCCTTGACGGGCATCGGCTGCGCGGCGGCCTGGCGTCTGCGCAGCGTCGGCGCTGACACACCCTCTCGCGACGTTGCCGCTGGCGCCGGCGCCGAGGCTGATCCGGTCACCCGCGCTCGACCCGCGCGCGGTGCCGTGCCGATGACCCAGATCGTCGCGCTTGCGGTTTCCAGCGCGCCCGGAACGGTCGTGCGCTCCCTCGGACCGAGACGCTGGCGGCGCCGCGCTTGACGAATCGCAAACCGCCGGCGCCCCGGCGCTGCGATGCTGGTGCCATGAAACCCACGTCGCATTTCGACCTCTTGCTGCAGGCCGCCGCGGCGCAACCCGACCCGCAACGGCTGCTGTTCGTCTTCGCCGCCGCCGGCCTGCCGGACGACGCGACCCCGGCGCAGCGGCAGGGTTTCGAAGCCGGCACCGGCGGCGAGCTGGCGCCGCTGATGTGCGTCGACAAGGCGCCGGACGAGCTTGCAGACTTCGATGCGCTGGCCACCGAATCGGCGTCCGCCGGGCCGCCGTGGCAGGTAGTGTTCGCCGCCGGCCTGGCGGGTCGTGGCGGTCGGGCTCCGACCCGGCCCCAGGTCGACGAGGCGCTGCAAGCGATGGTCGAGCGGGTGCGCAGCGGACGCCTGGACGGGTTGCTCGCGCTCGACCGGGCCGGCCATCCGCTGCGGTGGTGTTAACAAGCGATCGGGCACCCATGACACACGCCGCCCTGCGGATCATCCGCGAAGAACACGCCGCGCTGGCGGCGATGCTGAGATCGATCACGCTGCTGCTGCTCATGCACCGCAAGCAAGCCAGCCTGCCCGACTTCGCGGTGCTGCGCGCGATGCTGTTCTACGTCGACGAGTTTCCCGAAAAACGCCATCACAAGAAGGAAACGGACCTGCTGTTTCCGAAGCTGCGCGCGCGCACGCCGCTGGCGCGCGAGCTGCTCGACCGGCTCGACGACGACCACGCCAGCGGCGAACGGCAGATCCGCCATCTCGAGCACGCGCTGCTCGGCTTCGAGATGATGGGCGAGTCGCGCCGCGCCGGCTTCGAGGAGGCGGCCGAGCGCTATACGCAGTTCTACCTGGCCCACATGGCGATGGAAGAGCAGCACATCCTGCCACTCGCGGAGCAGGTGCTGACCGAGGCCGACTGGACCGAACTAGACGCCGCCTTCCTCGCCAACCGCGACCCGATGGCCGGCGGCGAACCCGAGGCCGACTACCGCGCGCTGTTCACGCGCATCGTCAACGCGGTGCCGGCGCCGCTGGGTCTGGGCGCGCAACTACGTTAAACGGGGCGCGGGCGACGTCGGCGACGCCGGCTTGGCCGGCCGGGGCAAACGGCCCATCAGATAGAACTCGTCGTTCGGCCGCATTGACGTGAGATTGGCCATGCGGTTAGACAGGCCGAACAGCGCGGTGATGGCGCCGATGTCCCAGGCGTCCTCGTCGCTGAAGCCGTGCGAGCGCAAGGCTGCGAAATCGGCATCGCCGACCGATGCCGAATCGGTGCAGACCGTCAAGGCGAAATCGAGCATGACGCGCTGGCGCGGCGTGATATCGGCCTTGCGATGGTTGACCGCCAGCTGGTCGGCGAGCAGCGGCTGCTTCTCGAAGATGCGCAGCAGCGCGCCATGCGCGACGACGCAATACAGGCACTGGTTGGCGGCGCTGGTGGCGACCACGATCATCTCCTTCTCGCCCTTGGACAGTCCGCCTTCCTTCAGCATCAGCGCATCGTGATAAGCGAAGAAGGCGCGGAATTCGTCGGGCCGGTGCGCCAGCGTCAGGAACACGTTCGGCACGAAGCCGGACTTCTCCTGCACCGCCAGGATGCGCTCGCGCACGTCGACGGGCAGGTTGCTCACATCGGGGATCGGGTAGCGGCTGATCGGTTTCGACGTCATGGCATGGGCTCCATCGGGGGCGGGGCGGCGTCGCCCCGGAACTGCAACGCATGCAGTCTGGCATAGAGGCCGCCGCGCGCCAGCAGTTCGGCGTGGCTGCCCTGCTCGACCACCTGCCCGCCCTCGAGCGCCACGATGCGGTCGGCGCGCTCGATGGTCGACAGCCGGTGCGCGATGACGATGCTGGTGCGCCCACGCATCAGGTGCTCGAGGGCATCCTGCACCAGCCGCTCGGACTCCGAATCGAGCGCCGAGGTCGCCTCGTCGAGGATCAGGATCGGCGCATCCTTGTAGATCGCGCGGGCGATCGCGACCCGCTGGCGCTGGCCGCCCGAGAGCTGGCTGCCGTTGTGGCCGAGCAGCGTATCGATGCCCTGCGGCAGCGTGGCGACGAAGTCGAGCAGGTTGGCATCGCGCAGCGCCCGGGTCACGCGCTCGCGGTCGGGCGCCTGGCCGAGCGCCACGTTGGCGGCCAGCGATTCGTTCATCAGCACCACGTCCTGGCTGACCAGCGCGAACTGGCGCCGCAGCGCGTGCAGGTCCCAGGCCGGCAGCGGCTGGCCGTCGAGCAGCACCTGGCCCTCGACCGGGTCGAAGAAACGCAGCAGCAGGTTGACCAAGGTCGACTTGCCCGAGCCCGACGGCCCGACCAGCGCAACCGCCTCGCCGCCGTGCAGGCGCAGGTCGATGCCCGCCAGCGCGGGCGCGTGGTCGCTGCGATAGCGCATGCCGACGCCGCGAAACTCGATCTCTCCCGACGAGCGCGCCACGCTGAAGCTGCCGCCCGACTCGAAACTGCCCTGCTCGATCAGGTCGATGCCGCGGTCGAGCGCCGCCAGGCCGCGGGTCAGCGGCGACGTCAAATCCGACAGGTGTTTGATCGGCGCGACCAGCATCAGCATGGCGGTGATGAAGGCGACGAAGCTGCCCACGCTGGACCC
>JBDSZM010000202.1:0-6472 GCA_039925165.1 Burkholderiaceae bacterium | reverse complement strand
CGTTGGGCGGGCTTCTTAAATTGCTTCGTCACTCGACTGTTGGGTGGTTGCGAGGGCAGGATTTGAACCTGCGACCTTTGGGTTATGAGCCCAACGAGCTACCAGACTGCTCCACCTCGCGACTGAGTCCGAGATTATGCCACAGCGCATCCGTCCGGCTGGCTCATAACCCTGCCGCAGACAGTGATTGCAGGAAGCGCGGAGCATCCTGATAACCGATGACGCGCGAGCCCGCGACCTCCTCGCCACGCGGTCCGAAAAAGATGGTTCCCGGCGGCCCGAAGAGCTGGAAGCGCTTGAGCAGTTCACGGTCTTGCGCATTGTTGGCCGTGACATCCGCCTTGAGCAGCAAGGCCTTGGACAACCGCTCGCGGACCGCGGCCTCGGTGTAGGTATAGCGCTCCATCTCCTTGCACGAGACGCACCAGTCGGCATAGAAGTCGAGCACCACCGGTCGGCCGGCGGACTGCAGGGCGGCGTCGAGTTCGGCCACGCTGCGGACCGGCTGGAAGCGCAGTGCCTCGGCCGCGTTGCCCGCGCCATTGCCGCGGACCAGGTGCGCCAGCGGTTGCAAGGGGTCGGAGGCGCCGGATGCCGCCCCGACCCACTCGAACAGGCCGAGCACGACCAGGGCGGCCGCGACCGCGTGTCTCGGCCCGAACCCGGTCGGTGCGGACGCAGCGGACCGCGAGCCGGGACTGCGCATCACGAGCAGCGCCGCGAGCACGGCCAGCGCGCCCCAAAGCACGAGTCCCAGCGCCGGCGGCAGGACCGTCTGCACGGTCCAGATCGCAACGCCGAGCAGCAACACGCCGAAGAAACGCTTCACGCCTTCCATCCACGGACCGGCCTTGGGCAGGATCGCACCGGCCGATGCGCCGATGACGAGCAGCGGCACGCTCATGCCCGCCGCGAGCGAGAAGAGCGCGGCGCCGCCGAGCGCGACGTCGCGGGTCTGGCTGAGGTAGACCAGCGCACCGGCCAGCGGCGCGACCACGCAGGGGCTGACGATCAACGCCGACACGCCGCCCATCGCGAACACGCTGGCGGCATGCCCGCCACGCAGCCGGCCCGAAGCGCTGCTCAGGCGCTGGTTCAGTGCGCCGGGCAGGCGCAACTCGTAGACGCCGAACATCGACAGCGCCAGCGCGACCAGGCCAGCGCCGAAGAGCAGCAGCACCCAGGGCTTTTGCAAGGTGGCGGCGAGGCCCTCGCCGACCATCCCGGCAGCGATGCCGAAGAGGGTGTAGACGACCGCCATGCCGAGCGAGTAGCTGACCGCCAGGCCGAGCGACCGTGACCGCGATCCACTGCCCTGCTGGCCGACGATGATGGACGACAGGATCGGCAGCATCGGCAGCACGCAGGGCGTGAACGACAGCAGGACGCCGGCGAGGAGGAAGACGCCGACCACCGGCCAGAAGCTGCCCGAGCGCAGCACCGCGTCGATCCGTCCGACGTCAGCGCTGCCCGTGCCGAGGACCCCGGGCGCCGCGGTCGCCGCGGGGGTGGCAACCGGCTCGCCGAGCTCGGTCTCGCTCAAGATCCGGACCGCTCCGACGCCACCGAAGCCCGTGAGACTGATGTCGGCAGCGCTGCGCATGGGCGGGTAGCACAGACCCTGGTCGGCACAGCCCTGGCTCGTCACGACCAGCCGAAACCCGCCCGTCGCCTGGGTGACCGGCACGGCCAGGTGGAGGACGCCACGATAGGTCTCGACGTCCTTGCGGAAGGTCTCGTCGAACTTGACTTTGCCCGGAGGCAACTGCGGCGCGCCGAGCACCGCGCCGTTGGCCTCGAAGCGCAGCTGCTCGCGGTACATGTAATAGCCCGGCGCGATCGTGAACTCGACATCGACGGTACGCTCGTCGAGCTCGCGAGCGGCGAAGCGAAATGCCCGCTCGGGCTCGAGGAAGGCCTGCGCCGCGACCAGGCCGTGCAGGGCCAGCAAGGCAAGCCCGAAGGTGATGGCGCGCAGCCAGAGGGAGGACAGTCGGGTGACTCGCATGACAGACGTTGGATGGGCGCGGCGGGCGCGGGTTCAGCGGAAAAAGCGCCGGCGCGTGAGGACCAGCGCCACATAGTAGCCGGCCGCCGCATACGCCGCGAGGATGGCGAGCGGACCCCACACCGCGCTGGGCCAGCGGCCCAGCACCAGCGGGCGCACCAAGTCGACCGCGGCGGTCAGCGGCAGCCACGCCGCCACCGACTGCAGCCAGCCGGGCATCTGCGCGATCGGGAAGTAGACCCCCGACAAGAAGGTCATCGGCGTGATCACCAGGGTGAAGTAGTAGGTGAAGAAATCGTAGCCCCGGGCGAGGGCATTGAAGATCAGCGCGACCGACGCGAACGTGATGCCGACCAGGCCAAGCACCGGCAGTGCGAGCAGCAGGGTCGGCTGGCGGCTGATGCCGAGGATGAAGATCACGACCATGATGGCGCTGGTCGAGAACAGCGCCTTGAGCGCCGCCCAGACCATCTCGGCAAAGACGACGTCGTCGAGCGCGATCGGCGCGTTCATGATGCTTTCCCAGGTCTTCTGGACCTGCATCCGCGAATAGGCCGAGTAAAGAGCCTCGAAGGTCGCAGCCAGCGCTGCGCTGGCGACGATGCTGCCCGAGGCCAGAAACTCGATGTAAGGCCGGCCGTCGATCTGCCCGACCATCGAGCCGAGCCCGTAGCCGAAGGCGATCAGCGTGATCAGCGGCTCGGCGATGTTGCCGAGCACGCTCGGCACCGCCAGCTTGCGCCAGACCAGCCAGTTGCGCATCACCACCGGCCAGAAGCGCAGGCTGATGCGAGGAGGGGCGTAGAGCGGCACGAGCATGCGGGCGTCCTCTCAGCCGCTCAGGCTTCGTCGCGGATCTGCCGGCCCGTCAGCTTGAGGAACAGGTCCTCGAGGTTGGCCGGCCGATGCAGGGTCCGCAGGCCCGCCTGCGACGCGAGCGCCGCGAGCAGCGGCCGCGGATCGCGCAGGTAGAAGAAGACCGTCTCGCCGCTCGACTCGACGCGCTCGGCCAAGCCGCCGTGCGTCTGCGCAACCGCCGCGGCGCCGTCGCCGTAGACCTCGACCACGTCGGTTTCCAGGTGCTCGGCGATCAGGCCGCGCGGCGTGCCTTCGGCGATCCGGCGGCCGTGGTCCATGACCAGCAGGCGGCCGCACAGGCGCTCGGCCTCGTCCATGAAATGCGTCGTGAGCAGGATCGACTTGCCCTGCTGCAGCAGCTTGTGCAGCCGCTCCCACATCAGGTGCCGGGCCTGCGGGTCGAGCCCGGTCGTCGGCTCGTCGAGCAGCAGCAGGTCCGGATCGTTGACGAGCGCGCGGCCGAGGCTCAGGCGCCGCTTCATGCCACCCGAGAGTTCGCCCGGCCGCACGTCCGCCTTGGCCTGCAGCGCCGCGAACTCGAGCAAACGAGGGATGCGCTCGCGCAGTACCGCCTTGGGCAGACCGAAGTAGCGGCCGTAGACGTAGAGGTTCTCGGCGCAACTGAAGTCGGGGTCCAGGCTGTCGAACTGCGTGACCACGCCGATGCGTTTCTTGGCTTCCGTGACCTGTTCCGGGATCGGCAGGCCGAAGGCCTCGATCCGCCCGCCGTCCGGCGCCGTCATGCCGAGTGCCATCCGGATCGTCGTCGTCTTGCCGGCACCGTTCGGTCCGATCACGCCCAGGCACTCGCCCGGCTGGATCTCGAACGACAGGTCGTCGACGACCGTGTTGCCGCCGTAGCGCTTGTGCAGGTTCGAAATGCGAAGGACGGGTTCGGTCATGGGACGCGGCGCGACCGCTGGCACAACGCAAACGGGCCAGCACTTGCTGGCCCGTCGGGCTCGCGCGGTGAGTCTTACGCCTCGGCGGTGTCGTCGGTGGCGGCAACTTCGGGACGGTCGACCAGTTCGACATAAGCCATCGGCGCGTTGTCGCCGACGCGAAAGCCCATCTTCAGGATCCGCGTGTAGCCGCCCGGACGGGCCGCGTAGCGCGGGCCCAGTTCGTTGAACAGCTTGCCGACGATCTCGCGGTCGCGCAGGCGGTCGAATGCCAGCCGGCGGTGCGCCAGCGTCGCGTCTTTCGACAGCGTGATGAGCGGCTCGACGACGCGACGCAGTTCCTTGGCCTTCGGCAAGGTGGTCTTGATCGCCTCGTGACGCAGCAGCGAGACGCACATGTTGCGCAGCATCGCCAGGCGGTGCTCCGAAGTGCGGTTGAGTTTGCGGAGTCCGTGTCCGTGACGCATGGTGCTAATCCTTGATTGACTGACTTATGAAACCCCGGCCGTATCAGGTACCGGGGTCTGCACGATCGGGTTCGCTTTCAGCTCGCGCGGACCCGTCATTCGGCGGCAGCCGCAAGGCCGCCGCGTGGCTTCAACGCTTGTCCAGGCCCTGCGGCGGCCAGTTCTCGAGCCGCGCGCCGAGCGACAGCCCGCGCGACGCCAGCACTTCCTTGATCTCGTTGAGCGACTTGCGGCCGAGGTTCGGCGTCTTCAGCAGTTCGGTCTCGGTGCGCTGGATCAGGTCGCCGATGTAGTAGATGTTCTCGGCCTTCAGGCAGTTGGCCGAGCGCACCGTCAGCTCGAGCTCGTCGACCGGACGCAGCAGGATCGGGTCGAACTGCGAGCTGCCGCGCTGCGGCTCGTTGATGATGCTGTTGATGTCGTTGACCTCGAGCTGCGCGAAGACCGCGAGCTGCTCGACCAGGATCTTGGCCGACGAGCGGATCGCTTCCTCGGGCGTGATCGCGCCGTTGGTGACGATCTCCATCACCAGCTTGTCGAGGTCGGTGCGCTGCTCGACGCGGGCGCTCTCGACCGTGTAGCTGACACGTGCGACCGGCGAGAACGAGGCGTCCAGCACGATCCGGCCGATCGACTTGGTCGGCTCGTCGCCATAGCGGCGCATCGTGCCCGGGACATAGCCGCGACCCTTCTCGACCTTGATCTGCATGTCGAGCTTGCCGCCATGCGCGAGGTGGGCGATGACGTGCTCCGGATTGATGATCTCGACGTCGTGCGGCGTCTGGATGTCGCGGGCCATGACCGGGCCCTCGCCTTCCTTGCGCAGCACCAGGGTCACTTCGTCGCGGTTGTGCAGCCGGAACACCACGCCCTTCAGGTTCAGCATGATGTGGACAACGTCTTCCTGCACGCCGTCGACCGTCGAATACTCGTGCAGCACGCCGGCGATCGTCACCTCGGTGGGCGCGTAGCCGACCATCGACGAGAGCAGCACGCGGCGCAGCGCGTTGCCCAGAGTGTGGCCATAGCCGCGCTCGAACGGCTCGAGCGTGGCCTTGGCGCGGTGGTCTCCGAGCGGTTCGACCTGGATGGCTTTGGGTTTCAGCAGAGTGGTTTGCATGGAGTCCTGTTCCTCTCAATACCCTCGGCTCGTTACACCGATAAGGCTGATGGACATAGGCCGGGATGAGGGAGGTCTCGTCGCACGCCCGGCGCGCACGACGACCCGTCGGGCCGGAAGCGCGGCGATGCCGCCCTCCGGCCGGTCGTTCCGACTTATCGCGAGTAGAGCTCGACGATCAGTGCTTCCTTGATGTCGGCGCCGAACTGGTCGCGGTCCGGCGCCTTCTTGAAGACACCTTCGAGTTTGGTCGCATCGACGCTCACCCACTCGGCCATGCCCTGGCCTTCGGCGAGCTTGACGGCATCGGTGATGCGAAGTTGCTTCTTGGCCTTCTCGCGCACCCCGACGGCGTCGCCCGGCTTGACCAGGAACGATGCGATGTTCACGACCTCGCCGTTGACCGTGATGCTCTTGTGCGAGACGAGCTGGCGAGCCTCGGCGCGGGTCGAACCGAAGCCCATCCGGTAGACGACGTTGTCGAGCCGCGACTCGAGCAGCAGCAGCAGGTTCGCGCCGGTATTGCCGCGTCGCCGCTCGGCCTCTGCGAAGTAGCGCCGGAATTGGCGCTCGAGGATGCCATACATGCGCTTGACCTTCTGCTTCTCGCGCAGTTGCAGGCCGTAGTCGGACGTGCGCGAGCCGGAGGTACGGCCGTGCTGGCCGGGCTTGCTGTCGAACTTGGCCTTGTCGCCGATTGGGCGGCGGGCGCTCTTGAGAAACAGGTCGGTGCCTTCGCGGCGCGACAGTTTTGCCTTGGGACCTAGATAACGTGCCACGTTGCTTCCTTGGGTTCATCTGACGCAGGCGGGTCCGCAGGACCTGGGCTTGCGCGAGTCTGGCGAGTGTTGTGAAACTGCTCTTTTGGCGCTCAGACGGTGGGCTTCAGGCCGGCAGGACCGGCTCGACGAAAGTGCCGAAGACGCCCGCAGGCGTCTTCCGGCGCGGGGGCTGCCTTGCGGCAGCCAAAGTCAGATGCGACGGCGCTTCTGCGGCCGGCAGCCGTTGTGCGGGACCGGCGTCACGTCGGAGATCGAGTTGATGCGGATGCCGAGCGAGGCCAGCGCGCGCACCGACGACTCGCGGCCCGGCCCCGGACCCTTGATGCGCACGTCGA
>JBDSZM010000201.1:0-3864 GCA_039925165.1 Burkholderiaceae bacterium | reverse complement strand
TCGCCGATCGGACCGCCTCAGGGCAGCGCCTCGCCACCGGCCGTGCTGGCCTTGGTGCGGCGTTCGATGGTGAGCGAGCCGAGCCAGCCACGCAGCCGTTCGCTGGCCACCGGCTTGCTCAGGCACTTGAACCCGCTCGAGTGCATACGTGTCAATTCCTGGGGACTGGAATCGCCGGAGACGATCACGGCCGGGATCGGGCGCCCGAACGCAGCGCGCAATTCGGCGATGGCATCGGCGCCGTTGCGGCCGTCTCGCAAGCGCCAGTCGGCGACGATGGCGTGCACATCGCACCGCCCGCGGCGCCGGAGATCGTCGAGCAATTGCGCTGCGTCGGCGGCGGCGTAAACCCGGCAGCCCCAGCGCTCCAGCAACAGGCGCATGGCGTCGCGCACCTCGGCGTCATCGTCGATCACGGCCACGCCGAGTCCCGCGAGCGTGGCCTGCGTCGTCGGCGCTTTGGGTGGCGGGAGCCCCGGCGGCTGGACGTGGCGGGTGGCGGGGAGGTCGAGCATGAAACGGGTGCCGCGGTCCGCCACCGATGTCATCGTCAGCGGGTGCCCGAGCAACTCGCAGAGTCGACGCACGATCGACAGACCCAGCCCGAGTCCGCGGGCTCGGTCACGCTCCGGATTGCCGATCTGCACGAACTCCTCGAACACCCGTTCGCGTTCGGCCCGCGGGATGCCTGGGCCGGTGTCCCAGATCTCGATGCGCCAATGCCCTTGCGCGTCGCCGCGCCAGCGGCAGCTCAAAAGCACTCCGCCGTCGAGCGTGTACTTGACCGCGTTGCCGAGCAGGTTGCGCACGATGCGCTCGACCAGCAGCGCGTCGCTCAGTGCATGCAGGTCGTCCGGCGCCGGGCCGATGCGCACCGACAGGCGCAGCCCCTTGTCGGTAGCGAGCGGCGCGTGTTCGTCGGCCAGGCGGCGCAGCATGGCGCCGAGATCGAAGGCGCGCCGCTCCGGGACCACCGCCCCGGCATCCATGCGGGATACATCGAGCAAGGCGTCGAACATCGTCTCGAGCGAGCCCAGCGAAAGCTGCATCCGGTCCAGCACCTGGTGCTGATCGGCGCTCATGCGATCGCCGCCCAGCGCAGCCATGTACAGGCCGAGCGCATGGATCGGCTGGCGCAGGTCGTGGCTGGCGGCGGCGAGAAAGCTGCTCTTGGACCGATTGGCCGCCTCTGCCGTGTCCTTGGCATGGCGCATCGCCTCGACGGCCTGCGTGAGCTGCGCGCTCTTCGCATCGACGCGGCGCTCCAGATCCTGGTTGACCGTCTCGAGCTTGCGGCTGGCGTCGACGAAGCGGTCGATCAGCATCCACGCCACCAGCACCACGAAGGGCAGACCCGCGTAGGGAACCAGGTAGACCGGGTTGTTGTCGCGGCCGCTGTGCCCGACGAGCCAGTCGCGCACCCCGAAGGCGAGCGAGATGCCACCGGTCACGACCAGCAGCGCACCGCTGGCGGTGCGGTGGGTCCACGCATAGCGGCCGACCGCGGCCAGGCCGATGCCCACGACGGCTATCGTCGCGAGCCGCAGGTACTCGGCGGCGGGGTTCAGCGCGCCGTAGGCATGCGCTGCGTACAGCAGTGGCCCGCCGAGGATCGTGGCAGCGATGAGCGATTGCTCGAAGCGCCGCCATTGCCAGCCGGCGAGCCGGACGCAGAAGATGACGAGCATCAGCACGAAGCCCGCGTACAAGGCGTTCCACCAGACGTCGCGGTGTACGCCCGCGACGAACATGTCGGGGAAGACGAACCACAACGAGTGCAACGCCCAGCCGAGCGCACCCAGGCCGAAGTAGGCATACAGCGGGTCGTGCCGGCGGACCCACAGCAGCAGCAGGCACAAGGCCACGGTCGCCACCACGACCGCGATGACGGCCGGTCCGACGATGGAAGCGAACATGAGGAGCTGCTGCCGCCGCTCGATCGCTGCCCGATCGCCCACGCTGATCGAAGACAGGCTGATCGATCGCGCCCCGGCGAGGTCGATGTCGAGGACATTGCCGCCGGCGACGACGGCATCGCGCGGCAAGGTGATCGACCGGATGCGCTGCCACTTGGACGACATGTCCCGCATCGGATCGACGATCGGCTCGTCCAGCAGCCGACCGTTCAGGCCGATGCGTGCCTGTCCGATGAGGCCAGGAATCAGGACGGCCGTGTGGACGGCCGGGTCGTCGATGCGAAAACGCAGGCGGTACTGCGCACGCACCGGCCCGGTGGCGCCGGGCGCCAGTCGTTCGGTGTCGGGCAGGTCGACCGTGCTGCGCTGGCCGTCGAACGTGCGTTCGGCCTGCCACAGCTCGACGGATGCCGGCTCGGCGGCGGAACCCAGGATCGACACCCCGACCCCCAACAGGCCGACCCAGCGCAGCACGCGCGACGCGGCAGACCGGGTGCGGCGGCGGTGGACGATGACAGCCTCCAGGTGACAGGGCGCCTGATTTCACCCCGGCGCGGGTTTGAAATCAATCGACCGCTACCCAAGGGCCTGGCGGTGCGGGCTGGCCTGTTACCGGTGGCGTGGCGGCAGGGTCAGAACGCCGGCGCCGACAGCGTCCGCTGCGGCAGCCGCGCGACCGTCTGGCACACGACCCAGCACAGCCACGCCGACCACAGCGTGTGGCTCGGGTAGTGGGCACCGCGCGCCAGTTGCGCCCAGCCGTAGGCGAGCCCGAGCCCGAGCACGCTACCGAGCCAGATCCGCGCCAGCGTCGGGGCGTGCCGGCGCAGCAGGAAGTAGCCGCTGAAGAACGCGAACGCGGCCACCGCATGGCCGGAGGGGAAGCAGTGCCCGGGGCCGCCATCGGACACGCCGGTCAGCCAGTGCGGCACGTAGCGCGCGATGCCGCCGAACTCGGCCAGATCCCAGGGGCAGCTGGTGCGGCTGTAGTGTTTGATGAGCGGGACGAACAGCAGGCAGGCGACGCAGGCGGCGAGCCAGCGCAGTCGCTCGGCACGGGTCGGGCCGGGCAGCAACTGCAGCCAGGCATCGACCGCGAGAAAGCCGAGCACGCACCAGCCGAGGATGCGCCCGCCCTGGTGCATCAACGTGCTGGTGAGCCAGGCGTCGCGCAACGCAAAACCGCTGGCCGTGCCATAGGCTCGCGCGGCCGGCAGATCGCGCCCCAGCACCTCCCACAGGACCAGCAAGGCCAGGCCGAGCAACGTGACCCGCAGGTCGAAGCGGGCGCGTCGCGCGTTGTCATCGGCACGGGCAAGGGTGGGTGGGACGAGAGGCGACATCGCAGGAATTGTCGCCGCGTGCGGCGGCGGAGCCGGGCGTCTTCCTACACCCCCACGCGGCCGGTTCCGAAGGCGTGCCGGGTCGGCGGCAACTAAGGTCGCGTCACTTCGTTCGACACCGCCTGCAGCCATCCCTGGAGACGCTCATGACCTTCCGATTCGCATCCACCGCCAGCGCGCTCGTCTGCATCGCGACGCTTGCCGCCGCCAGCGCACCGGCGTTTTCGCAAAGCCGCGAGTTCCAGCGCGGCTACGACCAGGGCTACCGTGACGGTGTCGAGTCGACCCAGAACCAGGCCGGCGCCGACCGGCCGCAGCGGATCCGGCTGGAGCGCGCGGTCTACGGCTATCGCGGCGAGGTCTGTGACGCGACCGAGGCCGTGCGCAACGCCGCGGGCGGCCGGCGCACCCTCGAGGTCACGGCCAACAACGACCTGTGCGGCGACTCTGCGCCGAACCGGCCGAAGACGCTGACGGTGACCTATCGCTGCGGCAACGAAGCCGCGCGCCGCGCCAGCGTCCGCGAAGGCTCGGCCCTGCGCCTGAGCTGCCGCTGACCGCGGCCACCGCGCGCCGCGGCGGGGCGAGCGCCACGCTTTGAGCGC
>JBDSZM010000200.1:0-2687 GCA_039925165.1 Burkholderiaceae bacterium | reverse complement strand
CGCTCGTCGCGCAGCGAAAGATGGAGCAGGTAGACGCCGAGCGGCAGGCCCGCTGCCATGAAGGTTCCGCTCACGCGGTGGCCGATGGAGGTCAGCGCGCCCACCGGCATCTGGATGCGTCTCAGATCGAGGAAGACCGGTCGGCGCGGGCGGAACATGTCAGTTTGTACTGCATCGTGTTGACAGTGCGACGAGCAGGTCTTACGGTCGAAGTTCGAGAACCACCGAGACCATCGCCATGCCTGATCGGAAGTCGAGCGCTTCGACCCGCGCGCAACTGCGCCGCACCGCTCTCGCGCGTTGGGACAACGAGGGCGGGGCCGGTCCGGGGCGACACGTCGAAATGGGCGCGGTTCCGGCCGACCCGTCGGCCAACGTGCCACCGTTGTCGAATGCCGAGCTGGTCCAGCTGCAGATCCGCGTGATCGCGCTCGAGAGCGTGGTGATGGCACTGCTCTCCGAGGCGTCCGGGCCGCTGATCGAGAGGGCGCGCGAGCGGGCCGCCTGCATCAGCCCGCGGCCCGGCCACACGCCACACCGCCTGACGATCCACGCCGCAGCGCGGATCGTCGGCCTGATCGAAGATTCCGCGCGCTTCTGCGACCCGCCGAAGTCGGCGGGCTCGGCGCGCCGCCCTGACGATGGCGAACCGCTGCGCGACGAGACTTCCTGAGGCGGGCGCCCGACGCGGCGCGGGTGGGACAGTGACCTGGCACGTAGCCTGCACGTCCGGTCACTCACGATCGCTGCGGGTGCAAGCCGATCCGCAGGCCCGCCGAGCCCTCGAGCCGACATGACCACCACGCCAGAAACCAACCCTGCCGCGTTGACGGCTGCTGGGGATGCCGCTGCGCCCGGCCGCGCCGTGGCCTGCAGGGTGTTGACCGTCGGCCATTCGACCCGGCCGATCGACGCGTTCGTCGCGCTGCTGGCCGCCCACGGCGTCACGCAGCTGGTCGACGTGCGCACGGTGCCGCGCTCGCGCCACAACCCGCAGTTCAGCGGCGACGCATTGCCGAAGCCGCTGGCCGCGGCCGGGATCGGCTACGCGCATGCGGCGGGCCTCGGCGGATTCCGGCGGCCGGCGCCGGATTCACCCAATACAGGGTGGCGCAACCTGTCGTTTCGCGGCTATGCCGATTACATGCAGAGCCCCGAATTCGCCGAGAACCTGGTCGCGCTGACGGAGCTGGCGCGTAGCGACCGCGTCGTGCTGATGTGTGCCGAGGCGGTGCCGTGGCGCTGCCACCGATCGCTGATCGCCGACGCGCTGCTCGTGCACGGCGTGGCGACCTGCGAGATCATCAGCCCGAAACGCCTGCAGGCGCACAAGCTGACCCCGTTCGCGCAGGTGTCGGGTCTGGCGATCACCTACCCGCCCGAGGCCGACGGCTGACCGCCGGACGCTGCGGAAACCTCCTGCGACCCGGACGACTTTCGATGGCCACGCTCGCGCGCCACGCCACCCGCAGCTTCGGCAAGAAGGACATGGTGCACAACGCCCGCACGCCGCAGATCGAGGTCGACGCGCAGACCTGCGAAGTGCGCGCCGACGGCGTGCTGCTGACCTGCGAGCCGGCCAGCGTGCTGCTGATGGCGCAGAAGTATTTCCGGTTCTGACCCCACGCGGCCGCGGCGCCGCAGCCCCTGCGCCGCGCGTGTGATGATCGCGCGCCCGGCGGTTCGCGCGCCGGGTTCACGCCTTCGTATCGCACCCGCACCGCCGCCCTTGCACCCATGCTCGAAAACATCAAGCGAACGCTCTGGGCCGCCGCCGACAAGCTGCGCGCCAACATGGACGCCGCCGAGTACAAGCACCTCGTGCTCGGCCTCATCTTCGTCAAGTACGTGTCCGACACCTTCCAGGCCCGGCGCGCCGAACTCGCGGCCCGATTCGCCGACCCGGGCGACGAATACTTCCTGACCGATACCGAACCCGCGCAGCTCGCCGAGCTGAACGCCGCCCAGTTGGAAGACCGCGACTACTACCGCGTCGACAGCGTGTTCTGGGTCCCCGAGGCGGCGCGCTGGGAGCAGTTGCGCGCCGCCGCCAAGCAGCCCGACATCGGCAAGCGCATCGACGAGGCCTTGTCGCTGATCGAGCTGGAGAACCCCAAGCTCAAGGGCATCCTCGACAAGCGCTACGCGCGTGCGCAGTTGCCCGACGGCAAGCTCGGCGAACTGGTCGACCTGGTGTCCACCATCGGCTTCGGCGCCTCGCCGCGCGAAGCGCGCGACGTGCTCGGCCAGGTGTACGAATATTTTCTCGGCATGTTCGCCAGCGCCGAGGGCAAGCGCGGCGGCCAGTTCTATACGCCGCGCAGCATCGTCAGGACGCTGGTGGCCGTGCTGGCGCCGCACCACGGCAAGGTCTACGACCCGTGCTGCGGCTCGGGCGGCATGTTCGTGCAGAGCGAGGAATTCATCGAGGCGCACGGCGGCAAGCTCGACGACGTGGCCATCTTCGGCCAGGAGGCCAACCCGACGACCTGGCGCCTGGCGGCGATGAACCTGGCGATCCGCGGCATCGACTTCAACCTCGGCCGCGAGCCGGCCGACAGCTTCACGCGCGACCAGTTTCCCGACCTGCGCGCCGACTTCATCCTGGCCAACCCGCCGTTCAACATCAGCGACTGGTGGCATGCGAGCCTCGCGGGCGATGCGCGCTGGCGAATTGGCAACTACGG
>JBDSZM010000199.1:0-5890 GCA_039925165.1 Burkholderiaceae bacterium | reverse complement strand
GATCGAGCAGGCGCGCAACGTGTGCCAGACGACGATCGTGCAGGACGCCTGGGCGCGTGGCCAGTCGCTGGTGGTCCATGGCTGGTTCTACGGACTGCACGACGGCCTGCTGCACGACCTTCGCATGACGGTCGCTGGCGCCGCCGACATGGCGAGCGCCTACGACACCGCGCTCGCCGCCGTCCATCAGCGCCACGCCGTGCCCGGGCCGGCGGCCGAGGGCGGCGCCGTGCCGTGGGCATGACCGGCGTTCCGACCGCCCGCCTGCTCGGCGATCTCGCGGTGCGCGAGGTCGTCATGAAAGTCGATGCCGATCTGCCCGACGCCACCCCCAGCAAGGCCGCGAGGCGCGCATCCGGGCCGGCGACGTGCACGATGTCTTTCCTGTCGGGCCGACCCGCAGTCCGGTGCCTGACGCGCGCCATCCGAGCCATCCATTCCTGAGGAGTCCGCCATGTCCAACGACCCTGTCGTCATCGTCTCCGCCGCCCGCACGCCCATCGGCGGCCTGCTCGGCGACTTCAGCGCGCTCGCCGCGCATCAGCTCGGCGCGGTCGCGATCCGCGCCGCGGTCGAGCGTGCCGGCGTGCCGGGCGACGCCATCGACGAGGCGCTGATCGGCAACTGCCTGATGGCCGGCCAGGGCCAGGCGCCGGCGCGCCAAGCGGTGCTCGGGGCGGGCTTGCCGACCTCGGTCGGCGCCGTCACGCTGTCGAAGATGTGCGGCTCGGGCATGCGCGCCATGATGTTCGCGCACGACATGCTGTGCGCCGGCAGCGCCGACGTGATGATCGCCGGCGGCATGGAAAGCATGACCAATGCGCCGCACCTGACCGCGATGCGCAAGGGCGTGAAGTACGGCCTGGCCGCGCTCTACGACCACATGGCGATCGACGGCCTGGAAGACGCTTACGAAAAACTGCCGAACGGCAACGGCAAGGCGATGGGCGTGTTCGCCGAAGAGTGCGTCGCCAAGTACCGGTTCACGCGCGAGCAGATGGACGCCTTCGCGATCGCCTCCACCGAGCGCAGCAAGCGCGCCAACGAGGACGGCAGCTTCGACTGGGAGATGGCGCCGGTCGGCGTGCCCGGCAAGGGCGGCGAGACCGTCGTCAAGTTCGACGAACAGCCGTTCAAGGCCAGGCTCGACAAGATCGCCGGCCTGAAGCCCGCGTTCACCAAGGACGGCCGCATCACCGCCGCCACCTCGTCGAGCATCTCCGACGGCGCGGCCGCGCTGGTGCTGATGCGCGAGAGCACGGCCGTCCAGCGCGGCCTGGCGCCGATCGCCCGGATCCGCGCCCATGCGGTCCACGCGCAGGCGCCGAACTGGTTCACCACCGCCCCGGTGGGCGCGATCCAGAAGGTGCTCGCCAAAACCGGCTGGTCCGCGAAGGACGTGAACCTGTGGGAAGTGAACGAGGCCTTTGCCGCGGTGACGCTGGCGGCGATGACCGAGTTCGACCTGCCGCACGAGATCGTCAATATCCACGGCGGCGCGTGTGCGCTCGGCCATCCGATCGGCGCCAGCGGTGCGCGCATCGTCGTGACCCTGCTCGGCGCCTTGCGCAAGACCGGCGCCAAGCGCGGCGTCGCGGCGCTGTGCATCGGCGGCGGCGAAGCGACCGCGATGGCCATCGAGATGCTGTGAGGTGACCAGCGGCGCGCTCGGGCTGCAGAACCTTGCCCTGTTCGCGCTGACGGTCGGGGTGGTCAACGCCACGCCCGGCGTCGACCTGCTCTTCACCGTGACGCGCACCTTGCAGCACGGCGTGCGCGGCGGCCTGGCGGCGACGCTCGGAATCGGCCTGGGTTGCATCGTGCACGCGCTGGCGGCGGCATTCGGCCTGGCCGCGCTGCTTGCCGCATCGGCCGCGGCTTTCGATGCGCTCAAGCTGGCCGGCGCGGCTTATCTGCTCTGGTTGGGCGCGGGCCTGTTGCGCCGGGCGATCTGGCCGGCGCCGGGCGCGCCGGAAGGGTCGATGTCGGCGCGCGTGGCGGACGCGCCGCCGGGAGCGCCGCCGCTGGCCGCGATCCTGCGCCAGGGCGTGCTGACGAATGTGTTGAACCCGAAGGTCGCGCTGTTCTTTCTTGCGCTGCTGCCGCAGTTCATTGCGGCCGATGCGGGCCACAAGACGCTCGCCTTCCTGATCCTCGGCGGATGGTTCGTGCTGCAGGGCGCGGCGTCGCTGGTCGCGGTCGTGCTGCTCGTCGCGCCGCTGCGGCGCTGGCAACCAGGCAGGTCGGTGCAGCGTGGCTTCGAGGGCCTGACCGGCGCGCTCTTCGTCGGGCTGGCGGCGCGGCTGGCGCTGGCCGGGCGCGCCTGAAGCCCGCGGGGTCGAGACGCCTCTTCAGCCCGGAATGTCGGGCTCGACCAGATGCGCGAGCTGGGCCAGCGACTCCTGCCAGCCGAGGTCGCACATCTCGACCGGAATCGCTTCCGGGATGCCCTCCTGGACGATGCTCAGATCGGTTCCGCACGAGACCGGCTTCAGGTTCACCGTGACGCGCATTTCGCCGGGCAGGTTCGGGTCGTCGAAGCGGTCGGTATAGCGGATGAGCTGGTTCGGCACGAGTTCGAGGTATTCGCCGCCGAACGAGTGCGCATGGCCGCTCGAGAAATTGAGGAACGACATCCTGAACGTGCCGCCGACCCTGGGCTCGAAGTGATGCACCTTGCAGAGAAAACCGTGCGGCGGCAGCCAGCGCGCCATCGCATCGGCATCGAGGAAGGCCCGATACAGCTTTTCGGGCGGTGTGCGCAGGACGCGGTGCAGGCGTACGGTTCCGGTGGTCATGATGACGTTCTCCAGGGGTTGCGGCGGCGTGTCGGAGCCCGGCCGGGCGGCCCGCCGCCGAGCATAGAGGACGTGCGTCGCGAAGTAGGCGAGTTCGTCCAGCCGTTCGTCGAAGGCGCTCGCCCGCGCATCGTCGCGCCTCGCGTCGAGCACGGCCCGCGCGGGCAGCGCCCACCGCCGGCGCGAGAACGGCGGGAGCAGCGCGCTCGCCCCGCGTCAACCGGATCCGTCGGCAAACTCGAAGCGGCACGTCACCGGCCGCCCGCACGACAATCGCAGCCATCGAGCCGCCGATAACGGCGATGAAGGAAGCAACGCGCGATGAGCATTTACTGGAGTCGGGTGGTGCACGGCCTCACGCCCTATGTGCCGGGCGAGCAGCCGCCAAGCACGGCGGCGTTGGTCAAGCTCAATACCAACGAGAACCCGTATCCGCCGAGCCCGCGGGCGCTCGACGCGATCCGCGCCGCGACCGACGACACGCTGCGCCTGTACCCCGACCCGACCGGCTTCGCGCTGCGCGCAGCGGTCGCGCGCCGCTGCGGTGTGCAAGCCGCGCAGGTCTTCGTCGGCAACAGCTCGGACGAGGTGCTCGCGCACACCTTCGTCGCGCTGCTGAACCACGGGCCCGAACGGCCGCTGCTGTTTGCCGATATCAGCTACGGCTTCTATCCGGTCTATTGCGCGCTTTACGGCATCGCCCACACGCGGCTGGCGCTCGCCGACGATTTCTCGCTGTGCATCGACGACTACATCCGGGCCGAGGGCGGCGCCGTCATCGTTGCGAACCCGAACGCACCGACCGGCATCGCGCTGCCGCGGGCCGAGATCGCGCGCCTGCTCGTCGCCTGCCCGGACCGCGTCGTCGTGGTCGACGAGGCGTATGTGGATTTCGGCGCCGAAAGCTGCCTGCCGCTGGTCGAAGCGCACCCCAATCTGCTGGTCGTGCACACGCTGTCCAAGGCGCGCTCGCTGGCCGGATTGCGGGTCGGCTATGCGGTCGGGCAGACGCACCTGATCGAGGCGCTGACGCGCGTCAAGGACAGCTTCAACTCGTACCCGCTCGATCGCCTTGCGCTGGCCGGCGCAACCGCTGCGATCGACGACGAAGCGTATTTCGATGCGGCGCGCGAGCGTGTCATGGCCAGCCGCGAGCGGCTGGTCGAAGGGCTCGCCGGGCTCGGCTTCGAGGTGCTGCCCTCGCTCGCCAATTTCGTCTTCGCGCGCCATGCGGCGCAGCGCGGTGCGGCGCTCGCGGCGTCGCTGCGCGGGCGCGGCGTGCTGGTGCGGCACTTCGAGCACCCCAAGCGCATCGCCGATTTCCTGCGCATCACCGTCGGAACCGATGTGCAGTGCGATGCGTTGCTGACGGCGCTCGGCGGTCTGATGGGTCGAGCTTCTGCCCGATCCGCTGCTCAATAGCCGGAAACACCGATGTCCGAGCGGCGCGGCCGGCGCAGACTCGCGCAATGAACGCTCCGATCGCCTTTTATTTCGACTACTCCTCGCCCTATTCGTACATCGCGTCCGAGTGGATCGAGGCCCTCGCGGCGCGCCACGGCCGCACCGTCGACTGGCGCGCCATCCTGCTCGGCGCCACCTTCCAGGCCGCCGAGCTGAAGAGCCCGGTGTCGCACCCGATCAAGCGCGAATATTCGCTGCACGACTTCGAACGCTCGGCGCGCTTTGCCGGTGTGCCGCTCGCCATTCCTGCCAAGTTTCCGATCCCGACCCAGAACGCGGCGCGCATCTTCTGGGCCCTGCACGCGCAGGATCCCGCGCGCGCCACCGCCTGGGCCCGCCACGGCCTGCGCGCGCTGTTCGCCCGTGGCGTCGACCTGTCCGACCCGGCGGCGCTCGAAGCCCTGGCGGTCGATTTCGGCCTCGACCCCGGCGCCGCCGAAGCGATCTGGAGCGACCCGGCCTGGAAGCTGCAGCTCAAGGCCACCAACGACGCCGCGATCGCTGCCGGCATCTTCGGCGCCCCCACCTTCGTCGTCGACGGCGAGGTTTTCTGGGGCAATGACCGGCGCGAGCAACTGGAGCGGTGGCTGGCGAGCGGGCCGTTCTGAAAACGACCATGGGTGCAGGGGGGGGACGAGTCCACTCACCGCGACTGCCGGTGGCCGAACGCGTGAACTGCCCACCACAGAACCCTGCGTCCAGACGCCAACAACAGAGGGCGTCGGCATGAAGTCTCCAGCGTCCCGAATGGTGCTTGCACTGGTCACGGCCTTGCTGGTGCCCGCGGCAGCAATGGCCCAGTTGCAGGCCCAGGTGTTCCGGATGGGCGTGCTTGCGCTCTACCCGCCGGGGCCGCCCCGCGATGCGCACGATGCCGTCTTGAGCCAGTTGCAGAACCTGGGGTATATCGTCGGCAAGAACCTAGTCGTCGAGATGCGCCACGCGAATTTCCAGGCTGAACGCCTGCCCGAACTGGCCGAGGAACTGGTTCGTGCCAAGGTCGACGTGATCCTTGCGGTCGCCAACCTGCCGGGCTTTGCCGCCAAGAACGCCAGCACGACGATTCCGATCGTCGTCTGGGGAATGCACGGCGCAGTGGAAAGCGGACTGGTGCGCAGCCTGGCTCGTCCCGGCGGCAACGTGACCGGTGTCGAAAGCCTGGCGCCTGAACTGGATGCCAAGCGGCTCGAAGTTCTGAAGGAGATCGTGCCCGGGCTGGCGCGACTGGGCGTTCTCTACAACGCCGACGATCAGGTGTCGCAAGTCCACCTCGCGTCGGCACGCGCGGCGAGCCGTGCGTTGGGCGTCACGCTGTTGTCGCTGCCCGTCAGGCGTCCGGCAGATTTCGATGCTGCCCTCTCAGGTGCCGGCAACGAGCGAATCGATGGCCTGCTCATGTTCACCGACCCCTTGACAGGACGCCATTGGCGCAAGGTCGCCGAGTTCGCGCTGAAGAATCGCCTGCCCACGGTATGCGAGTTCCGGTTTCTCGCGCAGTTCGGATGCCTTGTTTCGTACGGACCGCCCTTCGAAGAGCTCCACGAGCGCGCTGCCATGCAGGTCGACCGTATCCTCAAGGGCGCCAGGCCATCCGATCTGCCGGTCGAGCAGATCACGCGCTTCGAGTT
>JBDSZM010000198.1:0-3811 GCA_039925165.1 Burkholderiaceae bacterium | reverse complement strand
AGGGCAAGCGCGGACCCGCGCGGGCCCGGGCGGCCGCCACCTCAGCCTCGGGTCGCCACGCGCATCAAGGTGCTCTTGCCGAACAGGCTTTCAATCAGGTCGACCGCCACCTCGGCGGTGCTGTTGCGCACGTCGAGTGCGGGGTTGAGCTCCATCACATCCAGCGAGGCGAGCCGACCGGTGTCGGCAATCATCTCCATGCACAGCTGCGCCTCCCGGTAGGTCGGACCGCCCTTGACGGTGGTACCGACGCCGGGTGCGGTCGCGGGGTCTAGGAAGTCGACGTCGAAGCTCACATGCAGGTGGGTGTTGGCGTCCAGCGTGGCGAGCGCCAGTTCCATCGTGTGGCGCATGCCCATCTCGTCGATGTAGCGCATGTCGTACACCTCGATGCCGGTCTGGTGCACGAAGTGTTTCTCGCCGGCATCGACGCTGCGAATGCCGATCTGGCGCAGCATCTTCGGGTCGATCGCGGGGATGTGGCCGCCGATCTCGATCAATTCCTGCGGGCCGTGGCCGCACAGGCACGCGACCGGCATGCCGTGGATGTTGCCGCTCGGCGTCAGGGCGTCGGTGTTGAAGTCGGCATGCGCATCCAGCCAGAGCACGCGCAGCTTCTTGCCCGACTCGCGGCAATGACGTGCCACCGCGCTGATCGAGCCGATGCCCAGGCAATGGTCGCCGCCGAGCAGGATCGGCAGGCGTCCCAGTTGCAACTCGGCATGGATGGCCTCGTGCACGCTGCGGTTCCAGGCCACCACCTCGGCCAGGTGGCGGTAACCGTCGACCGGCGGCCGCCACGGGTTGGCCGGTCCGCCCAGGTTGCCGCGGTCGACGACCTCGAGGCCCAGGTGCTCTAGCACCGGCCCGATGTTGGCGACTCGCAGTGCCTCGGGGCCCATGCTGGCGCCGCGGCTGCCGGCGCCGATGTCGGTGGGCGCGCCGACGATGCTGATGGGCTGATTCATGAAACCAGAGTCAGAGATCGGCGTCGCTGCTGTACTTGTCGTGTTCCGCGAGTTCGAAACCGTATTCGGCATCGAGCGCGGCCCAGGCCTCCTCGGCCGACTCGACGAAGCGGAAAAGTTGCAGGTCGACCTCGCTGATCATGCCGGTCTCGACCAGCAGCTCGAAGTTGATGAGTCGGCTCCAGAAGTCGCGGCCGAACAGCAGGATCGGCCGGCGTCGGCACTTGCCGGTCTGCATCAGCGTGAGCGTCTCGAACATCTCGTCGAGCGTGCCGAAGCCGCCGGGGAAGCACACCAGTGCGATCGAGCGCATCAGGAAATGCATCTTGCGCAGGCCGAAGTAGTGGAACTGGAAGCACAGCTCCGGCGTGATGTAGGGGTTGGGCGCCTGCTCGTGCGGCAGCACGATGTTCAGGCCGATGCTCTTGCCGCCGCACTCGAACGCGCCGCGGTTGCCGGCTTCCATGATGCCGGGGCCGCCGCCGGTGACCACGTAGACCGGCGTCGCCAGGCTGCGTGACTTGCGCGTGACCATCTCGCTGAAGCGCCGTGCTTCGTCGTAGTAGGGCGACATCCGCAGGTGATTGCGCGCGATCGCGAGGGCGAGCGGGTCGTTGGCGGCCGTCGCGTCGTCGAGCAGGCGCTGCGCCACCTCCGGTGCCACGATGCGGGCGCTGCCGAAGATGACGATGGTCGACTCGATGCCCTGCTCGGCCTGCATCATCTCGGGCTTGAGCAGCTCGAGCTGCATCCGCACCGGGCGCAGTTCCTCGCGCAGCAGGAATTCGGTGTCGGTGAACGCGAGCCGGTAGGCGCTGTCGGGCCCGTCGTAGCGGGACTGCGGTTGCGGCGTCTCGGCTTCGGCTTGTGCGCTAGGAAAGTTGCGCGCGGTGAGGTTGCTCTTCTTGTCCATGCGCGAGCTTATCGTTTCGTCACCGGCCCCATCGCCGCGACCCTGCGCGCCTGCCGCAGGCCGCCGGCTTCGCCATCCGGGCTCAAACTCCCCGCCTCTGCGGTTCTGAGGGTGGCGATGCGCTCCCCCGTGCGATCGATGATGCGCGGGCGGCACAGACGCTGCACTCGGGGTCGCGCGCCACCGTCAGTTCGGTCCACTCCATGGCGCGGGCGTCGAGCATCTGCAGCCGACCGGCCAGGCTCGAACCGATGCCCGTCAGCAGTTTCAGGGCCTCGGCGGCCTGCATGCTGCCGACGATGCCCACCAGCGGTGCGAAGACGCCCATCGTGGCGCAGCGCTGCTCTTCGTAGGTGTCGCTCGGCGGAAAGACGCAGGCATAGCAAGGCAGCGCCGCACCGCGGCTGTCGTAAACGCCGATCTGGGCGTCGAAGCCGATCGCAGCGCCGGAGACGAGGGGTACCGCATGCGCGACGCAGGCGGCGTTGACCGCATGCCGGGTCTGGAAATTGTCGCTGCAGTCGATCACCACGTCTGCCCGTGCCACCAGCGCATCCAGCCGCGTCGCACCCGCCCGCTCGCGCAGCGCCACCACCTGCACCTCCGGATTGATGGCGATGATCGAGCGGCGTGCCGAGTCGGCCTTGCCCTGGCCGACGCGCGACAGGTCGTGCGCGATCTGCCGTTGCAGGTTCGTCAGGTCCACCGTGTCATCGTCGACGATGGTGATCGTGCCGACCCCTGCGCTGCCGAGGTACAGCGCGACCGGCGATCCCAATCCGCCGGCGCCGATGACCAGCGCGTGGGCCGCGAGCAGCCGACGCTGGCCTTCGATCCCCAGGTCGTCCAGCAGGATGTGGCGCGAATAGCGCAGCAGTTGGTCGTCGTTCATCGGCGTCGTGGCGACTAAGAAAAACGCCCGTGCGGATGACGGGCGTCGGTGTTGCGCGCAGAAGCGGTCAGTTGCGTGTGTCGGCCTCGGCTTTGCGCTCGACCAGCGTCTTGCTCACCAGCACCTGCCGGCCTTTCAGGCGGTTGAGTGCCTGGGTCAGCTGGAAATCTTCGGCGCTGCCGAACTCGGGCAGGGGCTTGGGGGCGGAGGCGCGGGCCACGGCTTCTTCCTCGAGCTTCTTGCGCGCTTCGTCGCGTGCCTTCTCGCGCGCCGGATCCTTCTGCTCGGCGCCCTGACCGCTTTGCAGGTGTTTTTCGAGGTCGGCCTCCCGGGTGCGCAGGGCCGCGAACACGTTGCCCTCGGCGGTCTCGTCGAGCATGATGTCCGGCACGATGCCCTTGGCCTGAATCGACGAGCCGCTCGGCGTGTAGTAGCGCGCGGTGGTGATCTTCAGCGCGGTCTCTGGCGACAGCTGACGCACGGTCTGTACCGATCCTTTGCCGAACGTCTGCGCGCCCATGATGGTCGCGCGCTTGTGGTCCTGCAGCGCGCCCGCCACGATCTCGCTGGCCGAGGCAGAGCCCTCGTTGACCAGCACCACCAGCGGCACCTTCTTGACCGCCTCGGGCAACCGGCGCAACGGATCGGAGCCGCCGCGACGCTGGTAGAACTCGGGCGCGGCCTTGAACACGGCCTTGGAGTCGGGGATCTGGCCGTTGGTGGACACGACCACGGCATCCGACGGAAGGAAGGCGGCGGAGATCGCGACCGACGACTCGAGCAGGCCGCCCGGATCGTTGCGCAGGTCGAGCACCATGCCCTTGAGGTTGGGTTCCTGCTTGTAGATTTCGTCGAGCTTGCGCACGAAGTCGTCGACCGTGCGGTCCTGGAACTGGCTGACACGCAGCCAGGCGTAACCCGGTTCGAGGATCTTCGACTTGACGCTCTGGGTGCGGATTTCCTCGCGCGTGATAGTGACGGGGAAGCTGCGGCTTTCGGTCTTGCGGAAGAGGGTGAGGGTGACCTTGGTGTTGGGCT